>CAYVJJ010000045.1:0-13514 GCA_964451655.1 uncultured Mycobacteriaceae bacterium
CCAACGGCTGCGCGCACGTGCTGGAACCGGGCAGCGTGGTCATCGACGGCGACACGGCCGTGGCCACCTGCAAGTCACTGTTGATCCTGGCACGCCCCGACAAGTCCGCGTTCACCGTGCTGCGGGCCACTGCCAACCGCTGGGAACTGGCCAAGGATCCCGACGGCCGGTGGCGGTGCACGCGCCGCATCAGCCGCGTGCTCGACGGCCGCGAGGAGGCCCCCCGTCTGCTGGCGCAGGGCGTGCCCGGCCCGGACGGCCCACCCGGAGGCTCCGCAGGGGCTGCGTCATGAGCGCGCCCGCCGCCGGCAACGGCTCTTCACCCCTGTTCCGGCCGCTGCGGCTCCGTTCTCTGGAGTTGCGCAACCGGCTGGTCATGTCCCCCATGACCCGCGCGTCCTCCCCCGGCGGCGTACCCGGCGCGGACGTCGCCGACTATTACCGCCGGCGCGCCGAAGGCGGCACCGGGCTGCTGATCACCGAGGGCGTCGCCATCGACCATCCCGCCGCAGTGGAGAATCCGTCCGTGCCGCACATGCACGGGGGCGCGGCGCTGGACGGCTGGCGGCGCGTGGTCGACCGCGTGCACGCGGCGGGGGGCCGGATCGTCCCGCAGCTCTGGCACGTGGGCCCGCTGTGGGGCGCCATGGGCCGCCCCGACCCCGCGATCACACCGATGCGGCCGTCCGGCCTGTGGGGCACGCCCGGCGTGACCTCCTACCCCGACAAGCTCGTCGCACGCTATACGCCCGCCACCGAGCCGATGAGCGAGCAGGACATCGACGACGTGCTCCGTGCGTACGTGCGTTCCGCACGCCACGCGGTGGACGCCGGATTCGACGGCATCGCCATCCACGGCGGACACGGGTATCTGCTCGACGCGTTCATGTGGGCCGACACCAATCGGCGCACCGACCGGTGGGGCGGCAGCCTGGAGGCGCGCGCGGCGTTCCCGGCGGCGGTGGTCGCCGCGATCCGGGCCGAGATCGGCGAGGATCTGCCCATCTTCTACCGCTTCTCCCAGCACAAGCAGCAGGACTACAAGGCCCGTATCGCCGACACACCCGAGGAGCTCGGTGTGCTGCTGGGCGCGCTCGTCGACGCCGGCGTCGACGTGCTGGACGCGTCCATCCGCAGGTTCGACGCTCCGGCTTTCGAGGGCGATCCGATGTCGCTCGCCGGATGGGCGAAGCGGCTCACCGGGGCGCACTCGATGGCAGTGGGCAGCGTGGGACTGGGCAAGACGCTGCGCGAGGGGCGCGCGGCCGGTTCCATACCGACCGAGGACAACCGCGCGGAGCTGTTCCGCCGCCTGGAGTCCGGGGAATTCGATCTGATCGCGGCCGGCCGGATGCACCTGGCCGACCCGGCGCTGGCCCGAAGACTGCAGGCCGGCGCGCCCCTGCCCGAGTTCGATCGCGAGCGCCACGAGCGGGTGCTGCACTGACCGGGACCGGCCCGCGCCGGCCCACCGCGTGGGACACGGGGGTGTGTGCCGCCCGCTCGTCTCGGTAGTTTCTGTGGGGCCGACCCGCACGCGGGCGGCGCACCGGGATCACGACGACGGCACCCGGCAGGCCCACGGGCTCCGGCCGGAGGCACAAGGAAGGCGGTCAGGATGGGCACTACCGAGGGACGGTTCGCGGGGAAGGTCGCCTTCATCACCGGCGCGGCCCGCGGTCAGGGACGTGCGGAGGCGGTGAAATTCGCTCGCGAGGGTGCCGACATCATCGCCGTCGACATCTGTGCGGACTTCGCGTCGACGCCGTACCCGGGAGCCACCCGCGCCGACCTGGACGAGACCGTCCGCCTGGTCGAGGAGGCGGGCGGCAAGATCGCCGCCACCGTCGCCGACGTCCGCGACTACGCCGGGCTGTCCGCCGCGCTGCAGGCGGGCGTGGAGCAATTCGGCCGGCTCGACATCGTCATCGCCAACGCCGGCATCTGTTCCGGCCGCATGAGCTGGGAGATCAGTGCCGAGCAGTGGCAGGAGACGATCGACGTCAACCTCACGGGCACCTTCAACACCGCCAAGGCCGCGATCCCCCACCTCCTGGAGCAGGGCGAGGGCGGATCGATCGTGTTCACCAGCTCCGTGTCCGGCCTCAAGGGCACGCCGTTCACCGCCCACTACACCGCGACCAAACACGGCATCACGGGCCTGGCCAAAACCATGGCCAACGAGCTGGGCGAGCACCGGATCCGCGTCAACACCATCCATCCGGCCGGGGTCGAGACGGGGATGAACATGTCTGCGGACATGGGTCCCCTGTTCGCTGAGCACGCGCACACCCTCGCACCGATCTACATGAACTCCCTGCCCTACGCGATCGCGCAGCCGGAGGAGATCGCCGACGTCGTCGCGTGGGTCTGCTCGGACGAAGCCAAGTACATGACCGGCGTGCAGGTGCCGGTCGACATCGGCAACCTCAACCGCTGACGCCGGTATCCGGAGCAGGCAGGCCCCCGTGCGATCGGGCGGGGGCCTGCCTGCTCCGTGCGCGGCCGCGCCGCGCTCACTGCACGGTGATGGGCTGCTCCATTCCCAGCATGTAGTGCGGCTTGCCGGTGGCGGGGTCTACCACGAAGCAGACCAGCAGGTAGTCGCCGGGCTCGAGGTCCAGCGTCGTCTGCTGCTTCTGTCCCGGTGCGGCCGCCGCGACGCCGCCGAACGACTCGTACGGCGGGGGCCCGGATCCGGCGCCGGCCCCCTCCGGGGCGGCGAGCGCGGCACGCACGTCGTCCATGGTCCGCCCCGGCGCCGGAGCGAGGACGGCCATCTCGTGGGGTTGGTCGCCGTCGTTGACCACGGTGACCGGCTTGTTCCAGTCGATCGACGACGGTTCGGTGTACTTGAAGTCGGACATCGTCACCGTCGCATCGGTCGTCGGCCAGGCGTCGGAGCCGGCCGTCGGGGCGGTGGTGAAGTGGCCGATCATGCCCAGCGCGTAGTGGGGCTTGCCCCCGGGGCCGGGAATCTGGCAGATCACCATGTAGGTGGCGCCCGGATCCAGCTGCAGCGTCACGCTGGACTCGCCGCCGGGCATGACCGCATTGGGCCCTCCCGCGAAGTCGGCCAACGGGACCACCGCACCGACCCCGCCGGGGCCGTCGATCGCCTTCGTGAACTGCTCCACCGTCACCCCGGGATGCAGCTTCATAAGCTGCGCCTGATGCGGCATCATCGTGTCGTTGTTCTTCAGAGTCACCGTCACCGTGCCCGCCGGTGCTTCACCGGCGGGCAGGGTGTACGACATGCGCCCGTCAGCGGTCGTCTCGTCCGCATCGATCTCGTAGGTCGCCTGCTTCTGTTTCTGCGTCTGCGCCCCGCCGGCCTCCGTCGCCCCGGCCGCCTGCGTCGCCTCGGCGCCCGCGTCAGCGGAGGACGCGCCTCCTGAATCGCTGCCGCACGCGCTCACCAGTCCCGCCGCCGCCAGCACGCAGCACGCCGCCATCAGCACGCGCCGCGTGCGGCGTCTACCGGATCGTCCTTTCATATCCGCATCCCCTCGAGAAGAATCCCCGTGACCGTCCCCTGTCTATCCCCTGCGGCACTCCCCCGTGCCCGATACGGCCGCCCCGGCCGCCGCGAAGCGCAGGCCTCCGGGCCGCAGTCCCCGCAGTGCTGTCCGTCGGACTGCCGACCGGAGCGGACACGACGGCACGCGGTTCACATGTACGAGATTACGCGCACGCCCAGCACTGCTCAATACATGGAATTACCGCCGCACGCAGGCCGCGGCGGCGGGCGTCCGCGGACGCAACAGCACCGCCACCGCCGCCGCGGCGCACGCGAGCAGCACGGCGGTGGCGCCCGCCGCGACATGCATCCCGCCGACGAAGGCGTGCCGGGCCGAGGCCAGCAGCGCCTCCCCCTCGGGGCCGCCCAGCAGCGCGGCGACCCGCACCGCGCCGCCCAGCGTGTCCCGCACCGCGGAGGCCTGGTCCACCGCCAGCCCGGTCACGTCCACGCCGGCCCGGTAGATGCCCATCACCACGCTGCCGAGTACGGCCACGCCCGCGGCGACCCCGAACTCGTACGAGGTCTCGGAGATCCCCGAGGCCGCCCCGGCGCGTTCCGGCGCCACCACGTCCACCACCACCGCGGAGGTGAGCGTCAGTCCGAGACCGCTGCCGAGTCCGACGACGACGAACCCCGCGACGAACACCGCGGGGTGCCCGCCGACGCCCAGCGCAGTCAGCATCGCCGCCCCCGCCGCCGCGAAGAGGATCGACCCGGCCAGCGCCCGCCGCACCCCCAGCACCCGTGCGGCGGCGCCCGCGAACAGCGCGGCGACCATGCTGGCGGCGGTGCCCGGCGCGGCGAGCAGCCCCGCCTGCAGCGGCGGGAGACCCAGCACCATCTGCAGGTACTGCGTGCCGAAGAACAGCACGCCTGCCAGCCCGAACACGGACAAGAGGTTGGTCAGGACCGCCGTCGAGAAGACCGGGTTCGCGAACAGCCGGACGTCGATCAGCGGATCGGCGATGCGCCTCTGGCGGGCCGTGAACGCCCACCCGCACAGCGCACCCGCGGCCACGAGCACCCCGGTGCGCACGCCCATTCCGTGCGTCGACGCGTCTTTGAGGGCGTACACCAGCGGCACCAGGGCCCCGGCCGAGAGGAGCACGCCCGGCACGTCGAACCTGCCCGGGCTCGGATCCCGGGACTCGTCGAGCAGGAACGGCATCGCGACGAGCATGACCACCAGCACGGGGACCGCCACCAGGAACACTGAGCCCCACCAGAAGTGCTCGAGCAGCCACCCGCCCACCAACGGACCGCCCGCGGCTCCCCCGCCCCACATCGCGCCCCATACGCCGATGGCGGTGGCCCGCTGGCGGCCGTCGAGGAACGTCGCGCGGATGATGCCGAGTGTGGACGGCATCAGCATCGCACCGAACACGCCCTGCAGCACGCGCGCCGCGATGAGCATGGCCGGTGATATCGAGAATGCGGCGAGCACCGACGCCGCGCCGAACCCCGCGACGCCGATCATCAGCATCCGCCTGCGGCCCACCCGGTCCGCCAGCACCCCCATCGTCACCAGCAACGCGGCCAGGACGAATGAGTACACGTCGATGATCCACAGCAGTTGCGCCGTGGACGGCTCCAGGTGTTCCGAGATGGCGGGCACCGCGAGGTCCAGGACAGTGGCGTCGATGGCGATGAGCAGAACCGCGCCGCAGAGCACGGCCAGGCCCGCCCAGTCGCGCACGCCGGCGCGCGCGGGACCGCGCTCGATCGTCGCCGTAGACATCCCCGCACCCTCCTCGGCGCCGCAGGGCGGAATGGACACGCCGGACCGAAAACCGTCCGGACGGTACAGAGATTAGCAGCCGACCGTCCGGACGGTACAGTCCCCGGTAGGGTGATGTGCATGACCACCGCATCGGACGCGTCCACACCGGAGAAGATCCTCGACGCCCTCGAACGGGTGCTTCTCGAACGCGGCTACAACGCCGCCACCCTCGAGGCGGTGGCGGCGGAAGCGGGGGTGTCCAAGGGCGGGCTGCTCTACCACTTCCACTCGAAGGAGGCGATGCTCGCGGCGATGGTCCGTCGCCTGGGTGCGCGCGCCGATGCCCAGTTGGACCGCTCGGTGGCCGGCGGCGGCACGGTGGCGGAGTTCTACCTGCAGGCGCTCGACGACGACTCGTTCAGCGACAAGCCGCTCTACCAGTCGGCCATCGCCGCCCTGCGCAGCCTCGACGGCCGGCACGGAGAAGTGCAGCAGGCGGTGACAGAGGTGCTGCGGGCCTGGGATTCGGGCCTGCAGAAGGAGTTCGACGATCCTGTGCAGGCGGAGATCGTCCGCCTCGCCGGCGACGGCATCTTCCTCGCCGCGCTGCTGGACCTGCCCGCACCCGAGCCCGGGCTGCACGCGCAGGTGGTGGCGCGGCTGCTCGGGCGCGGGTGAGCGGCCGGATCCCGGGCACGAGGGCGGCCCGGCCGCGTCAGGTCAGGTAACGGTACGCCGGAGAGCCCGGGACGAGCCGGTCGACCTGCATCGGTGAGGCCTCCATGCGGGCCAGCAGCGCGGCGAGGTCCTCCGGTGCCCCCAACTCCACGCCCACCAGCGCCTCCCCGGTCTCCCGGTTGTTGCGCTTGACGTACTCGAACAGGGTGATGTCGTCATCCGGACCCAGGACCTCGTCCAGGAAACGCCGGAGCGCCCCGGGCTCCTGCGGGAAGTCCACCAGAAAGTAGTGCTTGAGGCCCAGGTGCACCAGGGAGCGTTCGAGGATCTCCCCGTAGCGGGAGACGTCGTTGTTGCCTCCGCTGATCACGCACACGACGACGGAGTCCGGCTCCAGGCGCATCTGCTCGAGCGCCGTCACCGACAGCGCCCCCGCAGGCTCGGCGATGACCCCCTCGGTCTGGTACAGGTCGAGCATCGCCGTGCACACCGCGCCTTCGTCCACCTGGAGCATCGCGATCCCGCCGCCGTCGTGGCGCTGGACGGTGGCCGTCACCATAGGAAGCGAGGCGTGCGTGACCACCTCGGCGCCCGCGGCCAGCAGCACCTCGTAGGGCCTGGCGCCGGCGCGCCGCACCGCGGCGCCGTCGACGAAGGGGTCCACCTCCGAGAGGGTCACGGGGCCGCCCGCCGCCAGCGCCGCGGTCATCGAGGCCGCGCCCGCGGGCTCGACTCCCACCACGCTCACGTCGGGTGCCCGGTCGTGCAGGTAGGTGACCAGGCCCGCCATCAGACCTCCGCCTCCGACGGGGACCACGACCGTGTCCGGCGCGCCCCCGAGCTGGTCGACGATCTCCTCGGCCACCGTGCCCTGGCCGACTATTGTGCGGAGGTCGTCGAACGGCGGCACGATCGTCGCCCCGGTGCGGTCCGCATCGTCCTTCGCCGCGGCCGAGGCCGCGTCGAAGGTGGTGCCGGTGACCACGAGTTCGACGAACCGGCCGCCGTGGGCGCGGATCCGGTCGCGTTTCTGCTTGGGGGTGTTGGTGGGCACGTAGATGCGGCCCTGAATCCCCAGCGAGCGGCACGCGTACGCCACACCCTGCGCATGGTTGCCGGCGCTGGCCGCCACCACCCCGGCGGCACGCTCTGCCGCACCGAGTTGCACCATCAGGTTGAAGGCACCGCGGATCTTGTAGGAGCGCACGCCCTGGAGATCCTCACGCTTGAGGTACACGCGCGCGCCGGTCGCCTCGGAGAGCCGGTCGCAGTACTGCAGCGGCGTGCGCACCACGACCTCGGAGATTCGCGCGGCGGCAGCGGCGATGTCGTCCGCCGTCGGCAGCGCCGCCGGGGGAACGGACGCGTCCGCGCGCGTCCCTTCCGCCGGGTGCGCCGCCGGATTCTCGGCCCCGGCCCGGTATCCGGACGCGGCGTGGATTCCCGTCTGCGCCTGCTCGTTGGTCGTCACAACCCCCGATTCTCGCACCACGCGTCCCGGGCGCCGCGCCCCGGTCTCACGCCCCCAGGCAGCTGGGCCCCAGCAGCGCCTTGAGATCACCCATCAGCGCCGAGGTGGGCTCCACCCGCAGCCGCTCGTCCAGGCGGAACATCCGGACCTTGCCGCCGTCGCCGCTCACCAGCCGCAGGTGCACGTCGGAAGTGCCGGGGTGGCGGGTGAGCACCTGGCGGAGCGTCTCGACCTTGTCCGGGGTGCACATGCGCGTGGCCATCGTCACCGCCACCGGCCGCGCCACGCCCACCGCCGACAGATCCGGCACCGCCAGGTCGTTGACGATCAGCGAGCGGCGCTCGTCGCGCTCGGAGATGCGCCCCTTGAGCAGCACGATCGCGTCGTCCGCGACGTCCATGCCCAGCACAGAGTAGGTCTTCGGGAAGAACAGCACCTCGATGCCGCCGGTCAGATCCTCCAGCTGCGCCGACGCCCACGGCAGGCCCTGCTTGTTCACGCGCCGGTTGACCGACGAGAGGATGCCGCCGACCGAGACCTGCGTCCCGTCCTTGACCTTGCCTTCGAGGATCGACGGGATCGAGGTGTCGGACTGCGCGGACAGCACGTGCTCGACACCGTTGAGCGGGTGCCCGGTGACGTACAGTCCCAGCATCTCTCGCTCGAGCGCCAGGCGGTGCTTGCTCTCCCACTCCTCGTCCGGTACGGGGATGTCGAACACCGCCGCATTGTCGTCCCCGGCGCCGTCGCCGCCGAACAGGTCGAACTGTCCGGCCGCCTCGGCCTTCTTCGTGCCCATCACCGAGTCGACCGCGTCGGAGTGCACCAGCAGCAGGCCCTTGCGCGGATGCCCGAGCGAGTCGAAGCCCCCGGCCTTGATCAGCGACTCGACGGCCTTCTTGCCGCACGCCGCGGCGTCGACCTTGCCCAGGTAGTCGGAGAAACTGGTGAAGGCCCCCTTCCGCTCGCGGGCGGCGATGATCGCGGATACGACGTTCGCGCCCACGTTGCGCACCGCCGACAGGCCGAAGCGGATGTCCGCACCCACCGAGGCGAAATACGTCCCGGACTCGTTGACGTCCGGCGGCAGCACCGTGATGCCCAGGTGACGGCAGTCCGCCAGGTAGACCGCGGCCTTGTCCTTGTCGTCGCCGACCGAGGTGAGCAGTCCCGCCATGTACTCGGCCGGGTAGTTCGCCTTCATGTAGGCGGTCCAGTAGGACACGAGCCCGTAACCGGCTGCGTGCGACTTGTTGAACGCGTAGCCCGCGAACGGCAGGATCGTGTCCCACAGGGCCTTGATGGCCTCCTTGGAGTACCCGTTGTCCTGCATGCCCTTCTCGAAGCCCTCGAACTCGGCCTCGAGCACCTCGGCCTTCTTCTTGCCCATGGCGCGGCGCAGGATATCGGCTCGGCCCAGCGAGTATCCGGCCACCTTCTGCGCGATCTGCATGATCTGCTCTTGGTAGACGATCAGGCCGTAGGTGTCGGCGAGGATGTCCTTGAGCGGCTCCTCGAGCTCCGGGTGGATGGGCGTGACCTTCTGGCGGCCGTTCTTGCGGTCCGCGTAGTCGTTGTGGGCGTTCATGCCCATCGGCCCGGGACGGTACAGCGCGAGCACGGCGACGATGTCCTCGAAGCCGGTGGGCTGCATGCGCCGCAGCAGGTCGCGCATGGCGACGCCGTCGAGCTGGAACACGCCCAGCGTCTCGCCGCGGGCCAACAGCTCGTAGGTGGCCTGGTCGTCGAGCTCGAGCGTGTCCAGATCCAGGTCGATGCCGCGGTTGGCCTTGAGGTTGTCGAGCGCGTCCCCGAGCACCGTGAGGTTGCGCAACCCCAGGAAGTCCATCTTGAGCAGGCCGATGGCTTCGCACGACGGATAGTCCCAGCCGGTGATGATCGCGCCGTCCTGCGCCCTCTTCCACAGCGGGATGGCGTCCATCAGCGGCTGCGAGGACATGATCACCGCGCACGCGTGCACGCCGGCGTTGCGGATCAGCCCCTCCAGGCCCAGCGCCGTGTCGTAGATGGTGCGCACGTCAGGATCGGACTCGATCAGCCCGCGCACCTCCGCGGCCTCGGCGTACCGCTCGTGCTCAGGATCGGTGATGCCGGCCACCGAGATGTCCTTGGCGGCCACCGGCGGCGGCAGCGCCTTGGAGATCCGGTCGGCGATCTGGAAACCGGGCTGGCCGAAGTGCACGCGGGCGGCATCCTTGATCGCCGCCTTCGTCTTGATCGTGCCGAACGTGATGACCTGGGCGACCTTGTCCTCGCCCCAGCGGTCGGAGGCGTAGCGCACCATCTCGCCGCGGCGGCGGTCGTCGAAGTCCATGTCGATATCCGGCATCGACACACGCTCGGGGTTGAGGAAACGCTCGAACAGCAGTCCGTGCGGCAGCGGATCGATGTTGGTGATGCCCAGCGCGTAGGCCACCAGTGAGCCGGCGGCCGACCCGCGGCCCGGGCCCACCCTGATACCCACCTCGTGCGCGTGCCGGACCAGGTCGCCGACCACCAGGAAGTAGGCAGGGAAGCCCATCTGCTCGATGATGCTGATCTCGTATTCGGCCCGGTCCAGATACTGTCGGGGCGGGCCCGACGGGAACCGGCGGCGCAGCCCCGCCGCAACCTCCTCGCGCAGCCAGGTGCCCTGGGTATGCCCCTCGGGCACGGGGAAGACCGGCATCCGGTCGTGGTGGGCCCACACGTCCTCGTAGGACTCGACCCGCTCGGCCACCAGCAGCGTGTTGTCGCACGCGCCGGGCACCTCGTCGTCGAACAGCGCCCGCATGTCCGACGCCGGCTTGAGGTAGTAGCCGTCGCCGTCGAACTTGAACCGGGTGGGGTCGTTGAGCGTCTTGCCGGTCTGCAGGCACAGCAGCGCCTCGTGCGTCTGCGAGAAATCCCGCTTGACGTAGTGGCAGTCGTTGGTGGCGAGCGGCGGGATCTCCAGCTGCCGCGAGATGTCCAGCAGCCCCGAGCGCACCCGGCGCTCGATCGACAGGCCGTGGTCCATGACCTCCATGAAGAAGTTCTCTTTGCCGAAGATCTCCTGCCACTTGGCCGCCGCCTCGAGCGCCTCGCGGTCATGCCCCAGCCGCAGTCGGGTCTGCACCTCGCCCGACGGGCAGCCGGTGGTGGCGATGATCCCCTCGGCGTGCTGGGCGATGATGTCGGCGTCCATGCGCGCCCACTTGCCCAGCTGCCCCTCGATGGAGGCCAGGGACGACAGCTTGAACAGGTTGCGCAGTCCGGTGGCGTTCTGCGCCACCATCGTCATGTGCGTGTAGGCGCCGCTGCCGGACACGTCGTCCGACTTCTGGCCCGGGTCGCCCCACTTGATCCGCTTGGTGTTGAAACGCGATTCCGGCGCGACGTACGCCTCGATGCCGATGATCGGTTTGATTCCGGCTTTGACCGCCTGATTGTAGAAATCGCTGGCGCCGAACATGTTGCCGTGGTCGGTCATCCCCACCGCCGACATGCCCAGACGCTCCGCCTCGGCGAACAGCGCGTCCGTCTTGGCGGCACCGTCGAGCATCGAATACTCGGTGTGGTTGTGCAGGTGCACAAACGAGCTGGAATCCCCCGACTTCACCGCGTCCGCCACGTCCTACCCGGTCCTCTCGACGTCGTCGCCCGATCCTCGCCCGCCCGGCGGGTACCGCCCGCCGGATGCATCGAGTCTAAGCCGTCCGGCACCCGGCGGCGCGGCCCGTGGGCGGGCGGCGCGCCGGTGCCCGGGACCACAGGGTCGATACCGTCGCGTCGACGCCGGCGCGTCACTGCAGGCGCGTCGCCAGCGGTCGCACCGCGAAGCTTCCGAACACCGCATCCGCGGGCAGCGCCTCCACCGCCGCCACACCCGGACGCTGCGATACCCGGCGCAGCTGCTCGAGCTGCGCGCGCACGACCAGGCCGACGACACAGTCGCACCCGGCGCGCAACGCCCCGGTCACCGCATCCGCATCCGGTCCGGAAGCGGCCGCCGCCGGCCCGTATCCGGCGGCGATCGTGTCGGCCGCCAGCGGCAGCGCGCGGGTCACCATCGCCGCGGGCCGGTCGGTCGCCGGCACCTGAACGGTGGTGACGGGAGTCTGGCGCCCGTCGAGACGGACGTGCGCGAGCACCTCGGAGATGCGCACCGGCGCCACCGCCTCCGCAGCCGCCGCGGCCGCCGTGCCTCCGCGGAATGACACCAGCGCCCAGTGAGCCGCGTCGGAGTCGCCGTGCGGACGCAGAGTCTCCGCCGCCCGGGCCATGTAGTCCTGCGGCGACTCGGAGTGCTCCGGCCCGAGGGCGTCGGTGGTCACCGGCGGCGGCGGGATCGGATCGGCGCGCCCCACCAGATAGACCGCGATCACCGCCGCGACCAGCACCAGCACGGTCCACACCTCGGCGGGAACACGTCGCAGCGCCCTCATGCCGCCTCGCGCAGCACCGCCAGCGCGTGCTCCAGGTCCGCCGGATACTCACTGGTGAACTCCACCTGCCGCCCGTCGCCGGGGTGCGTGAACGCCAGCGACCGGGCGTGCAACCACTGGCGCTCCAGTCCGAGACGCTTGGCCAGCACCGGATCCGCCCCGTAGGTGAGGTCGCCGCAGCAGGGATGGTGCAGTGCGGAGAAGTGCACGCGGATCTGGTGCGTGCGCCCAGTCTCCAGGTGCACGTCCAGCAGGCTCGCCGAGCGGAAGGCCTCGACCATGTCGTAGTGGGTGATGCTGCGCTTGCCGTCGGCGCGCACGGCGAACTTCCATTCATTGCCGCGTGCGTGGGCGATGGGCGCGTCGATGGTCCCGCTCAACGGATCCGGGTGCCCCTGGACCAGCGCGTGGTAACGCTTGTCGACTGTGCGCTCCTTGAAGGCCCGCTTGAGCAGGGTGTAGGCGAGCTCGGAGGTCGCGACCACCATCACGCCCGAGGTCCCCACGTCCAGCCGGTGCACGATCCCCTGACGCTCGTGGACTCCGGAGGTGGAGATGCGGAAACCCGCCGCCGCCAGCCCGCCCACGACTGTGGGGCCGGTCCAGCCGACCCCCGCGTGCGCCGCGACGCCCACCGGCTTGTCCACCACCACGATGTGTTCGTCGGAATAGAGGATGTCCATCCCCGGCACCGGCTCGGCCTCGACGGTCAGCGGCCGCTCGGGCTCCGGCATGTCCACGTCCAGCCACACCCCGGCCCGCAGCCGCTCGGACTTGCCGCACGCCACACCGTCGATGCGCACCGACCCGGACTCGGCCAGGTGCGCCACCACCGACCGCGAGAGTCCCGTCAACCGCGCCAGCCCCGCGTCGAGACGCATCCCGTCCAGGCCGTCCGGCACGGGCATCGTGCGTGTGTCAGGCATCGTGCGGCCGGTCCTCTCCCTCGTCTCGTTCGTCCCCGTGCGGTCCGCCGGGGCCGGCGCCGCCCGTCCGTCCCCCGCCTGCCTCGCCTGCCGAACCGCCGGGGTCTCCGGAGTCGCCGGGGCGATCCGTGGCGCCCGGGCCGTCGGCGGCGTCGGGGCCGTCCTCCTGCGGCGCCCGCCGGGCCCCCTGCGGGTCCACCCCGAACAGCGCCAGCACGGCCAGCAGTATCGCGCCGACGGTGATCCCCGAGTCCGCCAGGTTGAACACCGGGAACGAGCCGACGGCGATGAAGTCCACCACGTGCCCCTCGAGCGGGCCGGGCGCGCGGAAGAAGCGGTCCACCAGGTTGCCCAGCGCCCCGCCGAGCACGAGACCCAGCCCCACGGCCCACCAGGCGGAGCCGAGCCGCCGCCCGTAGCGGATGATCCCGGCGACCACGAGCAGCGCGACCAGCGTGAGCACCCAGGTCAGACCCGTGGCCATCGAGAACGCCGCGCCCGGGTTCCGTATGAGGGTGAACCGGATCTGATCGCCGATCAGCGGCACCGGACGTCCCGGCGTCATCTGCGCCACCACGATGACCTTGGTGACGATGTCGAGAGCGAGGACCGTCAGCGCGATGACCGCCAGCAGCAGCTGCCGGGTCTTGCCCGCCGGGCGGCGCCGGTCCGGCCCGGGTCCACCCGCGTGGCGGTCCCCGCCCGTCATCGACCGCACGCCTGGTTCACCCGCTGCTCCCTCGCTCACCGCTCCATCATCCCCCACCGC
>CAYVJJ010000046.1:0-13334 GCA_964451655.1 uncultured Mycobacteriaceae bacterium
TCTTCCAGCTGGCCAACATGGTCCTGCTGGTCGTCTCGATCGCCCTCGCCGTCGTGATGGGAGTGCGCGCGGCCACCAACGACGGCTCGTCGATCTGGTGGATGGTGGGCCTGCTCATCGCCGCGGGCATCATGGGTCTGTTCGTCGTGCTGCCGATCGGCGGCGCGGACATGCCCGTGGTCATCTCGCTGCTCAACGCGCTGACCGGCCTGTCGGCCGCGGCCGCGGGCATCGCGCTGGACAACACCGCGCTCATCGTCGCGGGCATGCTCGTCGGCGCCTCCGGTTCGATCCTGACCAACCTCATGGCCAAGGCCATGAACAGGTCGATCCCCGCGATCGTGTTCGGCGCGTTCGGCGGCGGCGACGCGGGTGCGGGCCCGGCCGGCGACGCCGGCGGAACCGTCAAGTCCACCTCCTCGGCGGACGCGGCCATCCAGATGGCCTACGCCAACCAGGTGATCGTGGTGCCCGGCTACGGCCTGGCCGTGGCGCAGGCGCAGCACACGGTCAAGGAGATGGCGAGCCTGCTCGAGGAGAAGGGCGTGGAGGTCAAGTACGCCATCCACCCGGTGGCCGGCCGCATGCCCGGGCACATGAACGTGCTGCTGGCCGAGGCGGACGTCGAGTACGACGCGATGAAGGAGATGGACGACATCAACGGCGAGTTCGGCCGCACCGACGTCGCCATCGTGATCGGCGCCAACGACGTCACCAACCCGGCGGCACGCAACGATCCGTCCAGCCCCATCCACGGGATGCCGATCCTCAACGTGGACCAGGCGCGGTCGACCATCGTGCTCAAGCGCTCGATGAGCACCGGCTACGCCGGGATCGACAACCCGCTGTTCTACGCCGACGGCACCTCGATGCTCTTCGGGGACGCCAAGAAGTCGGTGGAGACGGTCATCGAGGAGCTCAAGGGGCTCTGACCGGCGCGCCCCGCGGAACCGATCACGCGACGGGCCCCGTCCGGCACGGCCGGCGGGGCCCGTCGCGCATGCGCCATGCGCCGGGCAGGGATGGTGGGGCCAGGCCCGCGCGCCGGCTTCCGGCGGTCCTGATTGACTGGGGAGTCGCGGGGCCCGACGGGCGGAGGGGGCTGTGGACTGTGACGAGTGAGCGGGAAGGCGGGTGCGGCGGTGCAGCTGCGGCGGTCCGGCGGTCGGCCCCCGATCCCGCGCTCGATCTGGGTGCTGGTCAGCGCCGCGTTCGTGATCGCGCTCGGTTTCGGGCTCGTGGCCCCGGTGCTGCCGCAGTTCGCCAAGAGCTTCGACGTGGGGACCACGGCGGCGAGCGTCATCATCAGCGCCTTCGCCCTGTTCCGTCTGGTGTTCGCTCCGGCGGGCGGACGGCTCGTCGACCTCGTCGGTGAACGATGGGTATACCTGACCGGGCTGCTCATCGTCGCCGTCTCCACCGGGGCCTGCGCGTTCGCGGCGGACTACTGGCAGCTTCTGGTGTTCCGCGGGCTCGGCGGGATCGGATCGACCATGTTCACGGTCTCCGCCATGGGCCTGCTCGTGCGGCTCGCCGATCCGGCTTCGCGCGGCAGGGTGACGGGGCTGTACTCGTCGGCGTTTCTGGTGGGGAACATCCTCGGTCCCGTTCTCGGCGGCCTGCTGGCCGGATTCGGGTTGCGGGTGCCGTTCCTCGTCTACGCGGCGGCGCTGATCGTCGCGATGCTGGTGGTGGGGATCCTGCTCAAGGATGTGCACACCGACGGTCCCGAGGGTGCGGACGCCAAGCCGCGCATGGAGCTGCGGGAGGCGCTGGCGCACAGGACCTATCGGGCGGCGCTGGCGTCGAAGTTCGCCAACGGCTGGTCGTCGATGGGCGTGCGCGTGGCTCTGGTGCCGTTGTTCGCCGTGGCCATAGGGGCGGGGGAGGGCATGGCGGGCGTGGCGCTGGCGGTGTTCGCCGTGGGCAACGCCGTCGCGATCATCCCGGCCGGGCGGATCGCCGACACCCGCGGACGCAGGCCCATGGTGCTGGCCGGTCTGGTGGTGACCGGCCTGGGCACCGCCGCGCTCGGCCTGTCCACCGGCTCGGCTCTGCTGGTGGTCACCTCGTTCATCGCCGGCGCCGGGGCCGGACTGCTCAATGCACCGCAGCAGGCGGCGGTGGCGGATCTCATCGGCGCCGAACGCAGCGGCGGCAGCGTGCTGGCCGGGTTCCAGATGCTCTCGGACGTAGGCGCCATTCTGGGCCCGATCGCCGCGGGGGCCCTGGCCGAGCACGTCTCGTTCCCGGTGGCGTTCGGTGTCACGGGCGCGATCTGCCTGCTGGCCGCGCTGCCGTGGGTGCGGGCGCCGGAGACGCTCGGCGCCGGCCAGCGGGCGGGCGCCTCCGGGGCGGACAGGCTGGTGCGGCCGGACGAACAGCGCCCGGACACGCGCTGACGGGCCGGCCGTCATCCGCAGCGCCGGGCGATCTCCGCGAGCACCTGCGCGTCCGCGGCGGTGACCGGCAGGGAGTACCGGACGGCGGCGGTGAGGTACTTCGCCGCGTAGAAGCAGCGGTAGGCCGCGGCGGCAGGCACCCAATCCTGCGGGGTGGAGTCGCGTTTGCGCATGTTCGCCGCGCCGTCGACCGCGAGCAGCTCCACGTCCGTGTCGTTGGCGAACCGCCGCCGCAGCCGCGGAGACCATGCGTGGGCGCCCAAGTCCCACGCGGCGGCGAGGGGTATCACGTGGTCGATCTGCACGGCACCCGCGTCGCTCTTGCGGAAGGAGATACGCCTGCCCGTGTACGGGTCGTGGAGAACGCCGGCCACGACGACGCAACCGCCGGTGCCGGGCCGGTGACGCACGCGGGTCATCGCCCGGGCCAGGACGTCGTTGCGGGTGTCGCAGCCGTTGTGGGAGAGCGGGGCGTCAGTCGCGTCGGACCAGGCGGTGCCGAACACGCACCCGTTCCCGGGGCCGCAGTCGCGTTCGTATCCCGGGACGTCCGGGCGCTCGTCGATCACCTCGACCCGTTGCAGGAGTGCGGTGATCAGGGCGCGGCCGGGGCTGCCCGGCGCCGGACGGTCGGCGAACGGGGTGAACGCGCTGCACCGGTGCAGCAGCACGACGGCGGCGATGAGCGCCACGAGCCCGAGCGTGCGGGCGAGCACCGACGTGTCGCCGCGGTCGCGTCGTCCGACCCCCATCGGCATCCCCCCGATCCGTCCGGCCCCCACCCGGCCGGTCGGCACGATTGTGCCCGCGCCGGCGTCAGTCCGCCAGCAGCAGTGGGTTCTCCAGGGCGGATGCCACCGACGCCAGGAAGCCGCCCGCCTCCGCGCCGTCGATGAGCCGGTGGTCGAACGACAGCCCCAGCGTCGCCGTGGTGCGCACCGTCAGGGATCCGTCGCACACCCACGGCCGGGGTGCGGCAGTCCCCAACGAGAGGATGGCCGCCTCCCCGGGGTTGATGATCGCGGTGCCCGCCTCCAGCCCGAACACCCCGATGTTCGTGATCGTGAAGGTCCCCCCGCGCAGGCGGGCCGGTTCGGTCCGGCCCGCGCGTGCCGTATCCGCGGAATCCTCGATCGCGGCGGCGAGGTCGAGGAGGCCGAGCCGGTCGGCCCGGGGGATGTTCGGCACCGTCAACCCCCGGGGGCCCGCGACGGCGATGCCGAGGTTCACCTGCGTGCGGCCGACGATCTCGCCGGTGTCCTCGTCCCACGCCGAGTTGAGGAGCGGATGGCTGCGCAAGGCCGTGACCGCCGCCGCGGCGACGAGCACCAGCGGCGTGAGCCGGACGGCCGGGGCGTCGCGGCTGTCGCGCAGACGGTCGAGCAGCGTCAGGGCGGTGGTGAGGTCGACGGTGCGGAACGCGGTCGCGTGGGGCACGGCGCGGGCGCTGCCCGCCACGGCCTCCGCGGTGGCCCTGCGGAACGCGTCGGGGGTCGTCCGCCGATGCCCGTCTCCGCGGCCGTCGGGCGCATACCGGTCCACGTCCTCGGCGGTGCGGACGCCGTCGGCGCGCCGGGGCGGAACGTCCGCCAGGTCCACTCCCCGTTCGCGGGCCGCGCGTCGTGCGGCCGGCTGGGCGGGGACGCGGACGTCCCCGCCTGTCCGCGCCTGCGGTGCCGTGCCGCCGGGCCGGGAACGCCGGCGCCACCCGGGTCTGCCCGGGCGGTGCGCGATCGGTCCGGACCCGACGAGCGCCGGAACCGCGGCCTCCGGGCCCTCCTGCGTCGCGGCCGGGTCCTCCGCGGCCTCCGGGTCTTCCTGCGCCGCGTCCGCGGACTCCGGGGCCCCGGCCTCGGCGATGGTGACCAGCGGCGCGCCCACTGCGACCGTCGTGCCGGGTTCGGCGTGCAGCGCGGTGACCGTCCCCGCGTGCGGTGCAGGCAGTTCCACGACCGCCTTTGCCGTCTCCACTTCGCACAACCGCTGATCCTGCTCCACCGCATCGCCGACGGCCACCGACCACGACAGCAGCTCCGCCTCGGTGAGCCCCTCGCCGAGGTCGGGCAGGACGAACTCCGCGGGGGCGGTCATTGCGCCAGCACCTGGTCGAGGGCGTCGAGTATCCGGTCGACGCCCGGCACGTAATGGGACTCGGCCCGCGCGGCGGGGTACGGCGTGTGGAAGCCGCCCACGCGGGCCACGGGGGCCTCGAGACTGTAGAAGCAACGCTCGGTGATACGGGCGGCGATCTCCGCCCCCAGGCCCAGGAACACCGGTGCCTCGTGCGCCACCACCAGCCTGCCGGTGCGGAGCACGGACTCCTCGACGGCGTCGAAGTCGACAGGGGACAGGGAACGCAGGTCGATCACCTCCACATCGCATTCGCCCGACGCCACCTCGGCGGCCTCGATCGCCGTGGCCACCAGCGCGCCGTAGGTGACGACGGTGGCGGCCGCATCCGGTCCGCCGCGGCGGACCGTGCGCGCGGCGAACAACGGTTCCGCGGGCGCCGCCGCGACATCCACGGGTCCTTTCTCCCAGTAGCGCCGCTTGGGTTCGAAGACGATCACCGGATCAGGGGAGGCGATGGCCTGCCGGGTCATCCAGTACCCGTCCGACGCGTCGGCGGGGCTGACCACCCGGAGGCCGGCGGTGTGTGCGAAATAGGCCTCGGGCGATTCGGAATGGTGCTCGACGGCGCCGATCCCGCCGCCGAACGGGATCCGGATGGTCAGCGGCATGCGTACGCGGCCACCGGTGCGATTGCGGATCTTGGCGACCTGCGTGACGATCTGGTCGAATGCCGGGTAGACGAACCCGTCGAACTGGATCTCGCACACAGGCCGCTTGCCGCGCAGTGCCATCCCGAACGCGGTGCCGACGATCCCGGACTCCGCGAGCGGGGTATCGATCACACGGCGTTCGCCGAAGTCCTTCTGCAGCCCGTCGGTCACCCGGAAGACACCTCCGAGACGGCCCACGTCCTCGCCCATGACGACGACAGCGGGGTCGTCCTCCAGGGCGCGGCGCAGTCCGTCGCCGATCGCGTGCGCCAATGCCATTGTCCGTGGTCCGGCCGGCGGCCGGTCCCGCCCGGGCGCGGCAGCCGGGCCGTTCCCGTCGTGTGCGGTCGTCATGGCCCGACCTCCTCTGCGCCCGGCGCCGGGGCGCCGTCCGCGCCCCCGAGGGCCGCGTGGAACTCGTCGTATGCCCGGCGCTCCTCGTCGATCAGCGGGTGGGGTGCGGCGTAGACGTGCTCGAAGATCGACGCGGGCCCCGGATCGGGCAGGCTCGTGCAGGCCGCACGGAACCGGCGCGCCTCGCCGTCCGCCGCGGCGCGCACCCGCTCCTCGTCGGCATCGGTCAACAGATCCGCCGCGGCGAGGTTCGCGCGCAGACGTGCGACGGGGTCGCGCGCCCGCCACGCTTCGGTCTCCGCCGCGGAGCGGTACCGGGTGGGGTCGTCGTTCGTCGTGTGCGGGCCCATCCGGTAGGTGACCGTCTCGACGAAGAACGGTCCACCGCCACGGACGTGCGCCGCCGCCAGGCGGGTCGCGGCCAGAACCGCCAGTACGTCGTTGCCGTCCACGCGGATCGAGGGGATGCCGAAGCCGTGCGCGCGCTGCGCCGGTTGGACCGCCGTCTGCCGGGACACGGGCACGCTGATGGCGAACTGATTGTTCACGCAGAAGAATACGACCGGAGCGGTGGCGGTGGCTGCGAGGTTGAGGGCCTCGTTGAGGTCGCCCTGGCTGGTCGCACCGTCTCCGAAGAACGCGATGGCGGCCTCGTCCGCGCCGTCGAGGGCGGCGGCCATGGCATAGCCGGTGGCGTGCAGTCCGTGCGCGCCGACGATGATCGCCGGATTGGTGACGCCGTACTCGGCCGGGTCCCAGCCGCCCAGCGCGCTGCCGCGCCACATCGGCAGCACCTGCTCCGGCGGCGCCCCGCGCAGATAGGCCATCAGTGCTTCGCGGTAGCTGATGAACAGGTGCTCGCGCGGACCGGAACCGCGGACCGCGCCGACGAGCACGGCCTCCTGGCCGGCCACCGGAGCCCACAGTGCCAACTCGCCCTGGCGGGCGAGGGCCAGGCACTGCTCGTCGATGCGCCGGATCGTGGTGAGGTCCCGGTACAAGCCCAGCAGGGCGTCCCGGTCGCCGAGGAGGTCGTCGACCTGCTCCCGGAGCGGGCCGGATCCTGCCCGGCGTGTGCGGTCGTGTGCGGCCGGTGTGCCGCCGTCATCCGGCGGCGCCCCGTGGGCCTCGTCGAGGACCTCCCACGTGGGGAGCGCGCCCGGGGCGGCGTGTACAGCGGTCATGGTCGCCTCCTTGCACCCGTCCGGAGGTCTTCCTGGGCGGAGACTGCCTATACCTGGACTGCCTATACCTGCGGACCCGCGCCGCCCGGCGC
Organism: uncultured Mycobacteriaceae bacterium; assembly: GCA_964451655.1. Lineage (GTDB taxonomy): Bacteria > Actinomycetota > Actinomycetes > Mycobacteriales > Mycobacteriaceae > Tomitella. The sequence goes on from CAYVJJ010000046.1 coordinate 6,816, forward strand.
CGGAGCGGCCGGTTCCGCAGCCGTGGTCCGGTGGCGGGCACACGACCGGCGCCCGGCGGGGCGGTGTCCGGCGGGAGCGCGGCCGTGCGCGTGTCCTGCCTCCAGCATGCCCCGTTCCCGCCGCCGCGCCCACCGTTTCGGCGATTTCCACTCCGGCGGACGTTTTCGGGTACGGAAGCCGGGTATCAGTCCTACGATGAGATCCGGGTCACGGGCGGGGAGTTCCCTGGCGGTTTCCCCGTCGAGGCGCTGACGCAGGGCCGCGGCCGGGGCCGGGCGAGGTGCCGGTTCGTCGCAGGGCGTCAACCGGTCGCAGGGCGTCAGGCGGTCGCAGGACGCCGGGCAGTCGTGAGGAGGCGGGACGGAACCACCGTCGTTCCGCCGGGAAGGCGCATCATGATGAGTTTCCGCACCCGCAGGAACGCCGCTGCTGCACGCTCCGCCGGCGCGGCGCTGGCCCTGTGCGCCGCGGTCGCGCTGGGCGTCTCCGGCTGCGGCGGTTCCGGCGATTCCGGAGGGGGCGCGGAGACGACCTCCACGCCCGCGACCGCGGCGGGCGGGCAGTCCACGGAGCCCGGAGCGGGCGCCGCCGACTCCAGCGGCCTGACCGGGGATCAGCAGAAGGCGATCACCTCCGCGTATGAGACGTTCTTCTCCGGGCAATCGGACGCGCAGACCAAGCTCGGCGTGATCGAGGACCCCGACCGGTTCGCGAAGACGATCAACGCCCAGGCCTCGTCGGGTCTCGCCGAATCCACGTCGGTGCAGGTCTCCCGGATGGATCTGGTCGGACCCGGACGCGCCGCGGTCACGTACACGATCCTGATGGACGACAAACCCGTGCTTCCGGACCAGACGGGGTACGCGATCGAGACGGACGGCGAGTGGAAGGTGTCGGCCTCGTCGTTCTGCGGGCTGCTCACCCTGGAGAACGGCGGTACGCCGCCCGCCGAGTGTGCGGGGCAGGGCGGTGGTCCGGCCGCCCCGGCGGCGCCGGCAACCCCGACCAGCTGAACTGAGCGGCGGTGAACACAGCGGAGGCCGCCACGGCCGGCCCGGCGCGGTCGCAGCGCATGGCGCTGGCCACCGTATGCGCGGTGCTGTTCCTGACGTTCCTCGACACCACGATCGTGTCGGTGGCCCTCGGGGACGTCCAGTCGGATCTGCATGCCGGCGTCATCTCGCTGCAGTGGGTGGTCAACGGCTACACCCTCGTGTTCGCAAGCCTCATGCTCACCGCCGGGTCGCTGGGCGATCGGCTCGGGCGCAAGCGCGTCATGGTCGGCGGGATGGTCGTGTTCTGCATCGGCTCGCTGATCGCCGCGGTGGCGCCCACGGTCACGCTGCTGATCGTCGGGCGGGCCGTGATGGGCGTGGGGGCAGCGGCGTCCGAGCCGGGGACGCTCTCGGTGATCCGGCACGTCTTCCCCGAGGAACGCGGCCGCGCCAAGGCCATCGGGGTGTGGGCGGCCGTGTCGGGCGTCGCGCTGGCGCTGGGGCCCGTCGCAGGCGGGCTGCTGGTCGGCGCGTTCTCCTGGCGGGCGATCTTCTGGTTCAACGTGATACTGGGCGTAGTGCTGGTGGCGGCGGCGGTGTGGACGGTGCCGGAGAGCCGCGACCCGCAGCAGGGACGTCTGGACCTGCCCGGATTCGTGCTCGGTTCGACGTTCCTCGCCTGTGTCATCTACGCCGGCATCGAGGGGCAGGAGGTCGGGTACTTCGCAGGGAACGTGCTGGCGCTGTTCGCGGTCGGCGCGGTGGCTCTGGTCGCGTTCATCGTGGTCGAGCGGCGTGCCAGCAACCCGATGTTCAACTTCCGGTACCTGCGCATCCCCATTGTCGGCAGCGCGCTGACCGTGGCGTTCGCCATCTACTTCGGCATCTTCTCGATCTTCTTCTTCACGGCCCTGTACCTGCAGGAAGTCGTCGGCTACAGCGCCTGGCGCACCGCGGCGGTGTTCGCCCCGATGGCGGTGGCGATCGTGGTGGGCTCGCTCATCGCCGGCGTGTGGGTGTCCCGCGCCATGCCGAGCATGCCGATGATCGTCGGCTGTCTCCTTGCGGGGGGCGGGATCCTGCTGACCCGGCCGCTGCTGCATCAGAACGCTGATTTCACGGTGCTGGCGCTGTCACTGATGCTGTCCGGCGTCGGATTCGGTATCGCCGTGGTGCCGCTGACCTCTGCGGTGCTCTCCGGTGTGCCGGGCGAGCACTCGGGGATGGCGGCGGCGGCCACCAACACGATGCGCCAGGTGGGTGCCGTGATCGGTGTGGCGGCGCTCGGCGGGCTCGTCAACGCCAACCTCACCGATGGGCTCAAGTCACGTTTGCGCGAGCTCGGCATACCGCCGACGTTCGACTCGATCATCATCAACGGGATCGAGACCGGCAAAGTCCCGCAGGGGGCCGGGGGCACCGAGGGGTACGAGCAGACCTACGGCTCGATCGTCACGAAGGTCATCCAGGCTACTTACGAGGCTTTCCATGCGGGTCTGGACACCGCTCTGCTCGTGTCGGGGCTGCTGATCTTCCTGGCGGCTCTGGTGGTCGTGGCGGGGGTGCTCCGGCAGAGGTTCCGCCCGCACGTCCCCGTGTGAGACTCCGTCGAGGAGGTGTGCGCCGCCGCGCTTGTGACCGAGGTGACAGACCTCAGGAGGCATGCGGCTACTATGTTGCCGGGTCGCGGGGGAGCTCCCGGGACACGACCGACGATGACGTCGGCACCGGCCGGTCCCGCCGGGTATCGAATGCGGCGGGCGGCGGGCGCCGACGCGGGTACGCGGCTGTGCGTGGCCGGTTCCGGATGAGGCGAGCACATCGGCGGTCCGGTCGGGTCGGGGCCGGGGCCGCGGGCGGAAGGACGATCAATGGCTGGGGGTCGCCACCAGGCTGCCAGGAATTCAGGGGGAGCGCTGCGGTTCGGCGCGCTCGCGGTGATCGCAGTGGTGGTGGTGATCGCGGGGATCGTCGTATTCCAGGTCGTGCGGGGCGGGGGCTGCTCCTCGACGACGCCGATGGCGGTCGATGTGGATCCCGCGCTGGCGCCCGCGGTGGAGGATGCGCTGGAAGCGGTGCCGGCCGAGGACCGCGGGTGCACCGACTTCCAGGTGACCGCGCGTGATTCGGCGACCACCATGAACTCGCTGCTGCACGGCATGGACGCGCCGCAATTGTGGATCCCGGAGTCGGTGCGGTGGGTGACCAAGGTGAACCGGTCCGCGGATCTGCCGGTGGAGATCGCCGCGCCGTCCGTGGCGACCTCGCCCGTGGTGGTGGCGGGGAAGACGGGTTCGGTGCCGCGGGCGGCCGCCTGGACCGACGTTCTGCGCACGCCGGGGATGCGCCTGGGCAACCCGCAGACCAGCGCCGTGGCGGAGGCGCCCATCCTCGCCGCCGCGGCCGAACAGCAGAAGTCGGGTACCGATCCGGCGGCGGCCGAACAGGCGATGGTGGCCGCCGCACAGGCGCAGAGCATGCAACTGAGCGCGGACGCGGGCAGCGCCGAGGACGGGACGGCCGACCCGGTCGACGTCCTGCGCTCCAGCGGGGGTCCGGCGGTCGTCACCGAACAACAGGTGGCGCAGCTGGGCGACGGGTTCGCGGCGGCGGTACCGGATTCGGGAACCGTGATGATGGACTACCCGCTGGTGGTCACGGCGCCGGGCGACGAGCGCGACGCCGCGGCCGGTCGCGCGGACGACCTGATGTCGGCCCTCGGATCGGATTCCGCCCGGGACGCGTTGACGGCGCACGGCTTCCGCACGGACGGGGCACCGCTTCCGGACGGTCGGGGCGTCGGCGCCGTCGCAGCGCTGCAGATCCCCGATCCCGCCGCAGCCGAGACCGCCCTGAAGAAGTGGAGCGTGCTCGCCGTGCCGGTCCGCAGCCTCGTGCTCTTCGACGTCTCCGGCTCGATGTCCTACGCGGCGGGCGGTGGCAACAGCCGTATGCAGCTCACGCAGCAGGCCGCCCGGATCGGGGAAAGCCTGTTCCCCGACAACACGCAGCTGGGACTGTGGGCGTTCTCCCTGAACCTCGACGGGCCGCAGCGCGACCATCGCGAGCTGGTCCCCGTCCGCAGGCTCGACGCCCCGGCCGAATCGGGATCAGGAACCCAGCGGGAGGCCGTCGGGGCCGCGGTCGACGAGCTCGGCGGCCTGGTGGGCGGGGGCACGGGGCTGTACGACACCGTCAGCGCCGCCTACCGCACGGTGCAGTCCACCTACGATCCCAACGCGGTCAACTCGGTCATCGTGCTCACCGACGGTGAGAACGAGGACCCCGTGAGCCTGACCAAGCAGCAGCTCCTGGACCAGTTGCACCGGGAGGCGGACCCGGCGCGGCCCGTACTGATCATCACCATCGGCATCACCGACGACGCCGACGCGGAGGTGCTCCAGGAGATCTCCGAGGCGACCGGCGGCTCGAGCTACCTCGCCCGGAATCCCGCGGACATCCCCAAGGTGTTCGCACAGGCGATCGCGCAGCGGGGCAAGTGACGCGGCCCGCCGCCGGGGAAGGAATTCCGCGCGGACTGCACGCGCGGTGGGATCCGGGCGCCGGACTGCTGGTCTGGAGCCCGGAGCAGGGCCGTGTGCGGTTCCTCTCGCGTGCCCTGGGCCGGCGGTCGCCGCGGCACCGTGTGGAAGTGCGGGTGGCCGGTGAGGCGCGCAGGCGGTTCGAAGCACTGGGGTTCGCGCCCGGCGCGGCCGCCGCGTTCCTCGCGTCGCTGAGCGAGGAGGGCGCGCCGGTGCGCGGCGAGGAGGTGGGCAGGGATCTGGAGTGCCTGGCCGCTGTCGCCGAGGGCGTGCACCGGTGGGCGGCGGCCGGTCAGGTGGTGCCGGAGCTGCGGAGGATCGACGACGAGTGGTGGCCGCGCTGGGTACCGCTGTGGACAGCGCCCCAGCGCGCATGGCGTGCCGCGTGGATCGCGGCGATGCCGCAGGCGGTCCACGGCGATGCGCCCGCGGCGGAGGTGTTCGACGACTTCGCCGCGTCGATCACCGACGCGGTCGTGCGGGCCCGGGTGGCAGTTGGCCGCACCCCCGGGCATCCGCTGCTGGCCGCGCTCGTGACGGGCGATCCGGTGACCGCGCACGGGGCCGCGGCCGCCGGACGCCTCGGCGCATGGCACGAGGGGGCGCGCGGCGACGACCACGAACTGGTCCTGCGGCTGCTCGAGCCCCCCGATGCCGCGGATGTGGGGAGTGACTACGCGGCGGACACCGGCGCCGGCGGCCTCCCCGCCAGGCCGGGCGATCCCGCGGTGGGCCCGGGAGACGCCGGGGGCGGCCTCTGGCGCCTGCAGGTGTGCGTGCGCAGTGCCGACCGTGCCCCCGTACCGCTGTCGCTCACCCGCTCAGACCGGGAATCCGTGCGCCGCTGCGTCAGCGGACTCGAGCAGGCGATGCGCGCCTACCCGTTGCTGCGCGAGCTGCCGCGCGATCCGGACTCGCTGGACATGCTGTTGCCGGAGGCGGCGGTCTCCGATCTGGTGCAGCACGGTGCGCAGGCGCTGTCGGCCGCCGCGATCACCGTCCTGCTCCCGCGTGCGTGGCGCGTGGTGGAGCCGAACATGCAGGTGCGCGTGTCCTCGCCGGACGTGCCGGCCGCCCCGGGGGAGGCGCGCACCGGACTCGACCATCTGGTGGAGTTCGACATGGAACTCGCGCTGGGCGACACGGTGCTGCGGCCGGGGGAACTGGACGAACTCGCACGACGCAACTCCGACCTGGTGAAGCTGCGGGGCGAATGGGTCCGCGCGGACGGCCGCGCGCTGCGCGACGCCGCGAAGTATCTGTCGGCACGCCGCGCGGATCCGGCCACGCTCGCCGGCCTGCTGCGGGCCCTGGCCACCGACCCCCCGCCCGTGCCGCTGGGGAGCGTGTCCGCCACAGGATGGGTGCAGGCGCTGTTCGGCGGCGAGTCGTCCGCGGACCGCGAGGTCCCGGCCCCCGCCGGTCTGGATGCGACGCTGCGTGACTACCAGCTGCGCGGGCTGTCATGGCTGTCGTACATGTCCGACCTGGGCCTGGGCGCGGTGCTGGCCGACGACATGGGGCTGGGCAAGACGATCCAGGTGCTCGCCCTGGAGGTCCGGGCCCGCGAGCGCGGCGCAGCACGGCCGACCATCGTGGTGTGCCCCATGTCGGTGGTGGGGAACTGGGAGCGGGAGGCCGCCCGCTTCGCCCCGGGGCTGCGCGTGCACGTGCACCACGGGCCGGAACGCCCGCGCGGCGCAGAGCTGGCGGCGCGCGCGTCCGGTTCCGATCTGGTACTGACCACCTACGCCCTGCTGGCCCGCGACATAGAGGACCTGCGGGCTCTGCGCTTCGAGCGTGTCGTCCTCGATGAGGCGCAGCACGTGAAGAACGAACGGACGGCGCAGGCGCGGGCCGCGCGCCGGCTGCAGGCGCGCCATCGGCTGGCGCTCACGGGGACGCCGGTGGAGAACCGCCTCGCGGAGCTGCGGGCGATCCTCGACTTCGTCAACCCCGGGATGCTCGGCAGCGCAGCGAA
>CAYVJJ010000047.1:0-13092 GCA_964451655.1 uncultured Mycobacteriaceae bacterium
TCGAGGAACATCGTCGAGTCGGTGTCGTTCTGCACGACGATCGTGTTCGTGGCGTCGTGCTCGGTGGGCATGGCCTGGGCGGCACCGGTGCCGAGGACCGCGATGCCGACGGCGGTGCCGGCCAGGGTCGCGGCGGCGGCGGTCGTGAGGGCGATGCGGGTGGAGATGCTGGTGCTGGTGCTCATGGTCTCTGCTCCTGATTGCGGGATTCCTTGTGGGAACCGGATTTTCGGTGTGGTCCGTCGGGGTGTTCCGGCGATGCACCAACTATCCCGCGGCGCGGCGGTCGTGTATGTCCGGCAGGAGGAGGAACCGGAGGGGGAACGCGGGGGTCCACCGATCGGGGGACCCGGGGGCGCCGGAGGCTCAGTACGGGTCGAACCGGATGTGGTCGCGAGGGGTGCCTGCGGCGACGAGGCGCTCCACGGTGGCCTCGACCATCTTGGGCGATCCGCACACGAGCACCTGGCGATCGCCCCATGCGCCGTAGGATGTGACGACGTCGGCCAGGGTCCCGGTCTGGCGTGCGTGCATGCCGGGTTCGTAGCGGCTGTCGGTGTCGGTCAGCCACCAGGGGTCCTCGTCCTCCTCGGACACCGGCACCACCGTCAGCCACGGGTTGGTGATCGACATGCGCCACAGGGTGGGCATCTCGATGAGGTCGCCCGGGTAGCGGCCGCCGTAGAACAGGTGCACGCGGGGATTGTCGCCGAAGCGCGCCAGATCGACGATGAGCGACCGCAGCGGCGCCACGCCGGAGCCGCCCGCGATCATCAGCACGTCCTCACCGCAGGCGCGGTCGACATCCAGGGCGCCGTGGGCAGCGCCGAAACGCCACCGATCGCCCACACGGGTGCTGGTGACGATCGGTCCGCTCACCGCCCCGCCGGGGACCGCGCGCACATGGAACTCCAGCTGTCCCCCCGGGTTCGGCGGGATGGTGGGCGACAGGTACCGCCAGCCGCCGAACGCCGTGCGCACGCTCAGGTACTGGCCCGCGTAGTACGGCACGGGGGCGTCGGCCTGCAGTCTGACGACGGCCTGGTCCCGGGTGAGGCGGATGTGCTCGACCACGGTGCCCTCGACGTACGCGGGGCCGGACTCCCGTCGGGCCCCCGCGTTCATCAGCTCGGTGGTGGCACGCACCAGCAGCCGGACGAGCTTGTCGATCTCGGGGGTGCGGCGCCCGGCGAGCCGCCGCAGCAGGATCACCGACATCGCCTCGCGGAAGGCCACGTAGTCCTCGGTGGTCACTCCGTACTTGCGATGGTCCTTCCCCAGTTGGCCGAGGAACGCCATCATGGCGGGTTCGGCCTGCGGGTCGTCGATGGACCTCAGCACGTAGCGGAGCACGTCCATGAACACGGCGCGCAGATCCACCATGTTGGCGGCGAACATCTCGCGGGCGGCCGGCCGGTAGGCGAAGAACTGCGCGAAGATCTCCGCGCTGATCTGCTCGGACTGCTCGTGCAGGAAGGCCAGGAGCGTCTGCCGCGGCGACGGATCAGGTGCTGGCATGCGCCCCCTCTCCTGTGTGCGCTGCGACCGGCGTGCGGACGGGCCTGCACCCGGCGGGGCCGCAGCGTCCGCGTGCGCGTTCAGCGTACTCAACGGCGCAAGGCGCACGGGCCTGCGGCGTGCGGAGGGGCCGGAAGGATCCGCCGGTGGGCCGTCGACCCGGGCATCGCCGCCGAAGAGCGGACCGGCTAGGTAGAACATGTATCAGTTCGGGCGTTAGTGTCGTGAGGATCACGTGAAATGAGCCGTCGGCCGCCGGAAAGCTGCCGACACCGGAGCGGAGGCATGATGAGCGAGAGCCAGACGACGGGCACCGTGGCCGACGGGGCGGGGGCCGCCGATCCGGCGCTGCACCGGATGCAGTACATGCCGGATCTGCTGATCCGCGCACTGGACCGCAACGCGGACCGGCCGGCGCTGTACCTGGGCGACGTGGTGCTCACATCCGGGGAGCTGCGTGACCGGATCAGCTGCTTCATCCAGGCGCTGGAATCGTTGGGCGTCGGCAAGGGCACCAAGGCGTCGATGCTGTCGAAGAACCGTCCGGAGGTGCTCATCTCCATGGGCGCGACGATCATCGCCGGCTGCCGCAACACCGCGCTGAGCCCCACGGTGGAGTTCGAGGCGCACCGCTACATCATCGACGACGCGCAGATCGAGATGCTCGTATTCGATCCGCGCCACTATGAGGAGCGGGCGGCGCAGCTGCGGGACGCCTGCCCCACGCTGACCACGCTGCTGTCGTTGGGGCCGTCGGAGGTGGGCACCGACATCCTGGCGCTGGCCGACACCTTCTCACCGAAACCGCTCGTGGCGGCCGAGGTGGACGGCGAGGACGCGTCGAGCATGGTCTACACGGGCGGCACCACCGGCAAGCCGAAGGGCGTGGTCAACACCTTCCGCTCGGGTGTCACGCTGCCGCAGATCCAGATGTCCGAGTGGCAGATGCCCGACGACATGCGCTTTCTGGTGTGCACGCCGCTCTCGCACGCGGGCGCGGCGTTCTTCCTGCCGACCCTGCTGCGCGGCGGGGCGCTGGTGGTGCTCGAGCAGTTCTCGCCGGCCGCCGTGCTCGAAGCGATCGAGAAGTACCGGATCACAGCCACGATGCTGGTTCCCACGATGGTCTACATGCTGCTGGACCACCCGGACATCGACCGGCGCGACCTGTCCAGCCTGCAGACCCTGTTCTACGGGGCCTCGGCGATGTCGCCCGCCCGCCTGCGGGAGGGCATGGAGAAGCTGGGCCCGGTGTTCTTCCAGTTCTACGGCCAGTCCGAGTGCGGGATGACCATCGCCGTCATGCGCCGCGAGGAGCATCTGCCCGATGATCCGGCGCGGCTGGCCTCCTGCGGCCGTCCGGTGCCGTGGCTGGACGTGCGGCTGCTGGACGACGACCTGAACGAGGTGCCGCGCGGTGAACTCGGCGAGATCTGCGTGCGCGGGCCGCTGGTGATGCGCGGTTACTGGAACAAGCCGGAGCAGACCGAGGAGGCGCTGCGCGGCGGATGGCTGCACACCGGCGACGTGGCGCGCATGGACGGGCACGGCTTCATGACGATCGTCGACCGCAAGAAGGACATGATCGTCACGGGCGGATTCAACGTCTTCCCGCGTGAGATCGAGGACGTCATCGCCGCGGACCCGGCGGTGGCGTCCGTGGCCGTGGTGGGGGTGCCGGACGACAAGTGGGGCGAATCGGTGAAGGCGTGCGTGGTCCCCCGGGAGGGGCGCACCGTGGACGCGGACGAGCTCATCGCCCGGGTCAAGGAGGCGCTGGGGTCGGTGCACGCGCCCAAGTCCGTCGACGTCATCGACGCCATCCCTCTGACCGGCCTGGGGAAGCCGGACAAGAAGGCGCTGCGGGCGCGCTATTGGGAAGGCACCGAGCGGATGGTGTAACCCTCCTGTAGCCCCTCCCCTCGGGGGTTACTCAGCAGTACGGGCACACCGCGAGGCGCAGAATGTACCCGAATCGCTGGAACGGTGCACGGCGCGGCGGGCGGCAGTGCACAGGCGGTCGAGTTGTCCACAGGCCGGCGTCCGCGCAGGCCTGCCCGGCCCGCGGAGGTGGCAACCTCGCAGCGTGGAACCGCACCGTGCCGACCGATCGGGGAACGCCCGCCGCCGAGACGGATCACGGTGTCGGCCGGGCTGCGCCGGTCGCGCCGGGGCCGCCGGTGCGCCGTTCCGCCGCGCCGTTGCGCTGGAGTGCGGGTGTATCACCCGCCGCAGGATGCAGTCGCACTACCGCCTGATCCTGCCGGGGGTGTGCATCAGGAACAGCGTGGTGCTGACGCCCTGCCTGCGCGCCCTCGCCGTCTGGGAGTGGTCCCGCGGGACCGTCGTGCTGTCAGGGGTGTCGGCCGCTGCGGTGCTGGGCGCCCGCTACCTGGGGGACCACACTCACGCGAGCTGCATCAGCCGGGTGCCGCGCCGATGCCGGGACTGGGTGCACGTGCACCAGGACCGGCTCGACACCGGAGACGTCCGCCGGGTCCGCGGGATGCGTGTGACCTCGCCGGCCCGGACCGCATTCGACGTCGCGCGCCGGCTGCCGTATCCGCGCAGCGTGGAGGTGGTCGACGCGCTGTACCAGGCGACGGGGCTCACCCGCGCCGAGCTCGCCGGGTACGCGCGCTCCCATCGCGGGATGCGCGGAGGTCCTCGCGTGCCCGCGGTCATCGATGACTCGGACGAAAGCGCCGAGTCCGTGTGGGAGACCCGTGCGCGGCTCGCCGTCATCGCATCGGGGCTCCCGCGGCCCCGGACCCAGGTGGTGATCAGGAGCGCGGACGGAGCGTTCATCGCGCGGGTCGACATGTGCTGGCCGGAGTACCGGGTGGTGTTCGAGTACGACGGGGACGCCCCGCACGCGACCACGGCGCAGCGCGACCGGGACATCGTGCGCTGGAACGCCCTGCACGAGGCCGGCTACGTGGTGATCCGGGTCCGCGCCCCGCATCTGCGTGGAGGTGCGCCGACGGCCCTGGCGCAACTGCGCTCCGCTCTGCGTTCCGCCGGTGCGCCGGTATAGAGGGTCGACATGATGTTGCGCTGCCGCGCTGCCGCCCTGTCGCGCTGCCGCCCTGCCGTTTCCACCGGTTACTCAGCAGTATGGGCACGTGGTCCGGGCCGGAATGTGCCCGGATTGCTGGAATGGGGAGGACGGATTGCGGGAAGGGGGAGGACGGCGCGGGGCGGCGTGGATGCGGTCGCGGGAGTGGGCGGATCGCGATGAGATTGAGCGGAATAGACTCAAGTAGAACGATGTTGAGTCTGGTGATAGCAACTTGGATGTATGCTGGACGCGGATCCCGCCCGAGGTGACGGGACCCCCGGTCCGGCCAGACCCGCGAGAAGGGGTGGAAGTGGAATCGTTCAATCCGACAACCAAGACCCAGGCGGCACTGTCGGCCGCACTGCAGTCGGCCTCCGCCGAGGGCAACCCGGAGATCCGGCCGGCGCATCTGCTGGTGGCGCTGATCGACCAGTCCGACGGCATCGCCGCGCCGCTGCTCCGAGCCGTGGGGGTGGACCCGCAGTCGGTCCGCACCGAGGCCCGGCGGCTGGTGGACGCGCTGCCGAAGGCGTCCGGTGCCTCCACGCAGCCGAACCTGTCCCGTGAGTCGCTTGCGGCGGTCACCGTGGCGCAGCAGCTCGCGGGCGAGATGTCGGACGAGTTCGTCTCCACCGAGCACCTGCTGGTGGGGCTGGCCACCGGCGATTCGGACGTCGCCCGCCTTCTCACCGAACGCGGTGCCGGGCCGGACGCGCTGCGGGAGGCCTTCACCACCGTGCGCGGCAATCGGCGGGTCACCAGCGAGGATCCGGAATCCACCTACCAGTCGCTGGAGAAGTACTCGACGGACCTCACCGCCGCGGCGCGGGAGGGCAAGCTGGACCCGGTGATCGGCCGCGACACGGAGATCCGGCGTGTGGTCCAGGTGCTCAGCCGGCGCACCAAGAACAACCCCGTGCTCATCGGCGAGCCGGGCGTCGGCAAGACCGCCATCGTCGAGGGGCTCGCCCAGCGCGTGGTGGCCGGCGATGTGCCGGAGTCGCTGCGCGGCAAGACGGTGATCTCACTGGATCTGGGGTCGATGGTGGCGGGCGCCAAGTACCGCGGTGAGTTCGAAGAGCGTCTCAAGGCGGTGCTCGACGAGATCAAGGAGAGCGAAGGCCAGGTCGTCACGTTCATCGACGAGCTGCACACGATCGTGGGCGCCGGCGCCACCGGGGAGTCGGCGATGGACGCCGGCAACATGATCAAGCCGATGCTCGCCCGCGGTGAACTGCGGCTGGTCGGGGCCACCACGCTGGAGGAATACCGCCAGTACATCGAGAAGGACGCTGCGCTGGAGCGGCGCTTCCAGCAGGTACTGGTGGGGGAGCCGAGTGTGGAGGACACCATCGGCATCCTGCGCGGGCTCAAGGAGCGCTACGAGGTGCACCACGGCGTGCGTATCACCGACTCCGCGCTGGTCTCGGCGGCCACGCTCTCGGACCGCTACATCACCTCGCGCTTCCTGCCGGACAAGGCCATCGATCTGGTGGACGAGGCCGCTTCGCGTCTGCGCATGGAGATCGACTCGCGCCCGGTCGAGGTCGACGAGGTCGAGCGCATCGTGCGGCGCCTCGAGATCGAGGAGGTGGCGCTGTCCAAGGAGGATGACGCCGCGTCCAAGGAGCGGCTGGACAAGCTGCGCGAGGAGCTGGCCGACGAGCGCGAGAAGCTCAGCCAGCTCATGGCGCGGTGGCAGAACGAGAAGCAGTCCATCGACGCCGTGCGCGAACTCAAGGAGCAGCTCGAGAATCTGCGCGGCGAATCCGAGCGGGCCGAGCGCGACGGCGACCTGGGCAAGGCGGCGGAGCTGCGCTACGGACGCATCCCCGAGTTGGAGAAGGAGCTCGCCGCGGCCACCGACGAGGCGGGCGGCGACGACGGTGCCGGTGACGTGATGCTCAAGGAGGAGGTGGGCCCCGACGACGTCGCCGAGGTCGTCTCCGCCTGGACCGGCATACCCGCGGGTCGCATGCTCGAGGGGGAGACCGCCAAGCTGCTGCGCATGGAGTCGGAGTTGGGCCGGCGCGTGGTCGGCCAGGCGGAGGCCGTGCAGGCCGTGTCGGACGCGGTCCGGCGGGCCCGCGCGGGGGTGGCGGATCCGAACCGGCCCACCGGGTCGTTCCTGTTCCTCGGCCCTACGGGCGTGGGTAAGACGGAGCTGGCGAAATCGCTGGCGCAGTTCCTGTTCGACGACGAGCACGCCATGGTGCGCATCGACATGTCGGAGTACTCCGAGAAGCACTCGGTGGCCCGGCTCGTCGGGGCGCCCCCGGGGTACGTGGGCTACGAGTCCGGCGGGCAGCTCACCGAGTCGGTGCGCCGCCGCCCCTACTCGGTGGTGCTCTTCGACGAGGTGGAGAAGGCCCACCCGGACGTGTTCGACATCCTGCTGCAGGTGCTCGACGACGGTCGGCTCACCGATGGTCAGGGGCGCACGGTGGACTTCCGCAACACCATCTTGATCCTCACGTCGAACCTGGGCGCCGGCGGCGGCCACGACCAGGTGATGGCGGCGGTCAAGGCCACGTTCAAGCCGGAGTTCATCAACCGCCTCGACGACGTGGTCGTCTTCGACCCGCTCTCGGAGGGGCAGCTGGAGGCGATCGTCGACATCCAGCTCGGGCAGCTCGCCACGCGGCTCGCGGCGCGCAGGCTCACCCTGGACGTGTCCGACCCGGCACGGGCGTGGCTGGCGGGGCGCGGCTACGACCCCGCATACGGTGCGCGGCCGTTGCGGCGGCTCATACAGCAGGCCATTGGCGACCAGCTGGCGAAGAAGCTGCTGGCCGGTGAGATCCGCGACGGGGATGCGGTGCCGGTCACTGTGGCCGAGGACGGTGAGTCGCTCGTGCTGTCGTCCGCGTCATAACGGTTCCCGGCCGCGGATGAGGCGTCCGTCTCACCCGCGGCCGGGCATGGCCAACATCATATGTGGTACCGGTCGTTATAGGTAGATTTGCGGCGTTGTACCTGCACAGAATGATGGTGCGGGTCGCGGGAGGTGCGGCCCATGGTCCGGCCGGGGGCCGGACCACGACGAAGGGACACGACATGCTTGCAGGAATCCTGATCACCGCGGGTGCTGTGCTCGCGGTCGGCCTGATGTCCGGACGCGGGCTGGATTTCAACGCCCGCGAGGTTGACCTCAAGACCGAATATCTGCGCGCGACCCACCGCTGACAGCCGGCGGACGGCGACACGCGGCGCGGCCGCCACGCTGAGACGTACAGTGTGCCCGGATCCTTCAGGGGTCCGGGCACACGGCCGTCACGGGCCGGGGCGGCGCGGCAGTGCATCGGCGCGCCGGAACGCCGTGGTCTGCGGCACACCCGAGCCTCAGAGGAATCCGCGTCGGTTCACAGCCTGCACTCAGGAACCGTGCCTAGCCTGAACAGCACGTGGCCGGCCCGTCACCGGCGGCGCAACGAGTTGGGATGGAGGGCACGTCGAGATGGATGACTCCGATCGTTCGTCACGCACGGACGGCGCCCCGCCGGCGGGTGAGCCCACGCGCCGCATCCCCGTGCCGCCGCAGCACCCCGGGCATCCCGGCGACCATCCCGGCGACGAGGCCTACGGGCCCGGTGCCGGCTACCCGCAGGGCGCGCCGTACCCGCCGGGGGAACCGTACGGTCCGGACGCAGGATATGAGCACGGCGCGGCATACGGTCCCGGCCCCGGTTACGGGCAGAGCGGCGGTTACGGGCAGAGCGGCGGTTACGGGCAGGGTGCGCCGTATGCGACGGGAGGTCCCTACGCGCCGGGAAGTCCCTACGCGCAGGACCCCGGGGCCTATCCCACAGGGCCGGTGCACACTCCCACAGGGCCGGTGCAGACTCCCACAGGGCCGGTGCAGACGACGGCGTTCGGTTCGCCCGCTTATGTGGAGCCCGGATTCGAGGAGGCCGCCGCCCCGCGCAAGCGCCGCCGGATCGGTGCCGCCGGGGCGATGGTGGCCGTGGTGTGCGTGCTGCTGATCAGCATCGGCGGCGGCTACCTGGTGTCGGTGGCGCTCGGATCCTCCGACGAGGAGGCGGCCGCGCCGTCGGGTTTCGCGCAGGATGGGCCGGCTGCGGTGGCCCCGGTCGTTCCCGAGCCCGCGACACCGCAGCAGCAGGACGGCGGCGGGCAGTCGGACGGGCAGCAGTCACCGCCGCCGATGGGCTCGCTCGGCGGCGGCTCCGCCGGCCTCGGCGGAGGCCTGCCGGGCGGCGATGATGACGGGCACACGAGCGCGGCGCTGGGCGTCGTCGCGTCGATCAACGGGTCGACGTTCCTGGTGCGCACGCTCGACGGCAGCGAGAACAAGGTCGATACCGACGACCACACGTATTTCGCCACCGTGCGCGGTACCGGCGGCATCTCCAAGCTGGCGGTCGGCGACCTTGTCTTCGTCGGCGGCAAGGGCGGCGCGGACGGTGCGATAGTCGCCGACATGGTGCTCGGGGGCGCGTTCCCGGAGCTCGGCGCGGGCACCCCGTGAGACCGGATCCCGGGGGCCTGAACCCCGGCGGCCGCGGTCCTGCCGGTCACCGGGCCGCGGCCTCGGCCCTATACCAGGTGCCGGAAAACCCGCCTGTACCGGCGCTGCTCCCACAGGTCTGCGGTGTTCGCGCTTAAGCTGTGCACCGATGTCTATCTTCTGGTTCGTCCTGGCCGCGCTGGCGCTGATCGGCGCAGTGGCGCTGATGTACCTGGACCGCAGCAGCAAGACCGAGCCCGTCGTGACAGGCCGCGCAGACTGGGCCGAGGCCCGCGGCCTGGTGCACTCCGACGCGGAGCCGGGGCTCACGACCGGATGGCGGCGCGGTGTCTTCGAGGAGATCCCCGACGCGAGGGCGGTGGACGTCGCCATCGGCCTGCTGGACGGCGCGCAGATGTACATCATGGATCTGGAGCCGGCAGGGGCACACGAGGCGGAAGCGGAGCCCGGAGCCGCCGGTGCGGCCCCGCAGCGGGAGACCGTCGTGGCGCTGCAGCGGTCGGTCGGCTCGCCGGTCGTGTTCGACCTGCGCGCGGAGTCGGCCCCGGCGCCGGTGGACGCGGGCGTGCACATCCTCGGCTCGGTGGGCCGCTTCTTCGCCTTCTCCAACGACCTCGCGGTGGCGCGTCGGGTGTGCGACCGGCGGATGGTCGCTTTCGCCGAGGCGGTGCCGGAACGCATCGACACGCTCTGGAGCGAGGAGGACTGGACGTTCGCGTGGCTGCGGCCCGGGTCGTCGCCCGACGACTGCGACGACGCCATCGCGGCGCTGTCGCGGTACACCGCGTTGTTGCGTGTGCTCCCCCCGTCGCAGGGCGGCCCGGTGCCGCAGGCGATGGTGCACGATCCGGGGAGCCCCCGGCCATGACCGCCGGCGCGGGGCGGCCGCGCCGGGAAGTTCCGGCAAGGTAGGGGCGGTATGGAGACGGTGCTCTTCGGTGTGGTTCCGGTGCTGGTGTTCATGGGGCTGGCCGTCCGCAGTGCGCTGCGGGGACGATCCGCGTCGGCCCGGTACGGGCAGGACGGGCACGAATGGGACGGCCGGGAACGGTACGTCTCCGACGAGGCGCGCGGCGTGGATGCGGACGCTCCCGGTTACGGCGTACCCGGTTACGGCGTACCCGAGTACAGGGGGCCCGAGTACGGGAGGGCCGAGGCCCGGCGAGCCTTCCGGCCCGGCATGATCGATCCGACATGAGGTGGCAGATGAACGACCCGCAACCGACCGGCGCCGCCGCTCCGCCCACGGACGGTGCCGCGACGGCCGAACTCGCCGGGCTGGTGCGCGAGCTGGCCGTCGTGCACGGCAGGGTGACCCTGTCGTCGGGCAAGGAAGCCGATTACTACGTGGACCTGCGGCGGGCGACGCTCCATCACCGTGCCGGACCGTTGATCGGGCGTCTGCTGCGTGAGCTGACCGCCGACTGGGACTACGCGTCGGTCGGCGGGTTGACGATGGGCGCCGACCCGGTGGCGATGGCCGTGATGCACGCGGCGGGCCGGCCCATCGACGCGTGCGTGGTACGCAAGGCCGCCAAGGAACACGGGATGCAGAGGCGGATCGAGGGTCCCGACGTCACCGGCCTCCGCGTGCTGGTGGTGGAGGACACCACCACCACAGGAAACTCCCCGCTCACCGCGGTGCGTGCGCTGCGCGACGCCGGCGCGGAGGTGGTGGGTGTCGCGACCGTCGTCGACCGCGATACCGGCGCCGCCGAAGTCATCGAAGCCGAGGGGGTGCCGTACCGCTCGCTGCTGGGACTCGGCGACCTGGGGCTCGTGGGGGCGGCGCAGTGATCCGGCGGAACGGACGCACACCGGCGCGCTGCCGGCGGACGGGGACGCTGCGCCGGCAGCGGAACACGCGGGCGGCCGGGTTGCTGCGGAGCGGCGGCGGGCTCGCACCCGAGCACGCCGCGTACCTCGCCGGGACGCTCGCGACCACTGCGCTGGCGCTGTCGGGAGACAAACGCATCCAGTACGCGACCAAGCCGGTGATGGGGCCGGCGCTGGCGGCCCGGGTGCTGCGCGAGCGGCGCGCCGGAAACCTCGACGGCATAGACACGACCCTGCTGCTGGTGGGGCTGGCGGGCGCCACCGTGGGCGATGTGTTCATGGTGGATCCGGACGACGACGACCGGCTGCGTCGCGGGGCCTCGTCCTTCGGCCTCATGCAGTCCGCCTACGCCCAGTATCTGCGGCAGCACGGTGCCCGGCCGCGGTTGCGCCCCGCACTGGTGAACGCGGCGGCTGCGGCCGCCGGTGCGGCGCTGCTGCACTGGCGGCTGCCGCAGGCGGCGTCGACACTGAGCGGGTACGCGGTGGCGCTCGGCAGCACAGCCACTCTGGCAGCCGACCCCGGGCTGGTACCCGGAGCTCCGCAGGCGGCGGGTGTCGTACGCCCCCGGTCCGACGACGAGCGCACGTGGATCGGGGCGGGCGGGATGCTGTTCACCGCGTCCGACGCCGTGATCGTCGGGCGCCGGATGTTCCTGCGCAACGCCACGGCGCGCCGACTGGCGGAGGGGGCCGTCATCGCCGCCTACGGCACCGCCCACCTGATGCTGATGGAGGGCATGCTGCGCCTGCGCAGGCGATGATCCCGCCGGCGCCGCGGCGGGCCGTCGGACCTCAGTGCGGCATGGGCCGTTTCTGCAGCAGCACATGGTCCCGGTCGCGCGGATCCACGCGGGCGGGGAGGGTCTCGCCGGGACGGAAGATCGCGCGCTCGTGCGGCGCGAGCATCCGCACCACCAGTCCGCCGTACGGGGGCGCGCCGGGGACGACCAGCCGCAGGCGGATCTCGGTGAGCTCGCCGGTCAGCTGGCGCGGCTGCAGGGGACGGACGGCCACGACGGTCGCCCACCCTTCACGGCCGCGGCGGGCCAGGCGGGGCGGCCGGTGCGACCAGGCGAGAGCGCTCAGCAGCAGGATCACGTAACCCGCGAACAGGGCGATGATCTGCTCCGGCAGCGTGCCGTCCGGGGCGAGCGGGTGCAGGGCGGTGAGCCAGGCGATCAGCACGGCGACGAACACGACGGAGACGCAGAGGAACGCCCGGACCGAGCGTGCACGCATGCTACTCACCCACCTCGGCGGGCGCCGGACGGTGTGACGCCCGCTACACCAGTCTAGGCCGGTGCGGGCCCGGGCGCGGGCGGGTCCTGCGGACCTCGTGCGGGCGGCTGCGGCGGCTGCTGCGGTGCACGTGTGGTGGGGGCCTGGCCCGGGTAGTCGGCCCAGCCGGCCGACGGGTCCAGCGGGCGCCATCCGCCGGCGGACTCGGTGGCTCCGGCGTCGTCGTAGGGCTCGTCCTGCGTCGAGATCGACGATGCCGTCACCCACACGAGGCCGAGCAGCAGGCCGACCGAGAGCGCCACGAGCGTCGCGGACCACACCTGGCGCTCGGAGGTGAGGGCCGCGCAGCTGGCCTGGCCGGTCTCGGTGGCGCCCTGTACGGAACCGGCCCCGAACGCCGAGGCGCACTGCACGGCGCCCAGCGGGGTCTCCACCAGCGTGGGGCGGCTCAGTCCCAGGTACATGCCGGCGAGGAACAGGGTGATCGCCAGCGGTGCGAGCAGACGCGCGATCAGCCGGGACGGTTTCACTGCGGACTCCTTGCCGGAACGTGCCGAGGCGGGCGGGGCGACGGGCACAGTCTCGCTTACGCACGGGCGGGGCGCGGCAGCGGGTCTCGGGGTGAGTACGGTCGGAGCGTGCCGGAACAGGATGCCGCCCCGCCCGACGCCGCCGACCTCGCGGCGCCCGCGTCCGGCGGTCCCGGCCCGACGGAGTGGAACCCGCGGCCCGTCGGCGTCGGCCCGTGGCGCGACACGCACGCCGGTCCGCCGCCGGAGGACGACCGCCTGGACCCGGAACTGCTGGCCGACGGCGACCGCCGCAACGTGGTCGACGCCTATCGGTACTGGCGGCGCGAGGCGATCGTGGCCGACATCGACGCCCGGCGTCACCCGCTGCACATCGCCATCGAGAACTTCGGGCACGACTCCAACATCGGCACCGT
>CAYVJJ010000048.1:0-13077 GCA_964451655.1 uncultured Mycobacteriaceae bacterium
GGGTGATGGGCACGGGGATTCCGGTGCTCGGCCTGATGATCATCGGCGTCACCACCCTGACCGTCGGACACCGCACGGTGACGGATCTGGCGGTCCCGGTGTTCGCGCTGGGCGGGGTCACCCTGGCCGTGGGGTTGCTGTTGACCCTGCTGATGTGCGGGTCCACGGTGGCGCCGATCAATTCCGTGCGCGCCGCGATGGCGGAGCTCGAGCACGGCGACCTCGGCGCGGAGACGGTGGTCTTCGACGGCACCGAGCTCGGAGAGCTGCAACGGGGGTTCAACGAGATGGCCCGCGGCCTCCGCGAGCGCGAGCGGATCCGTGAGGTGTTCGGCCGTCACGTGGGACACGAGGTCGCGGAGTACGCACTGTCCGGTGACTTCGACACCGCCGGGTCCGAGGTGGACGTCGCCGTGCTGTTCGTCGACATCATCGGCTCGACGATGCTCGCAGCCCGCCGCCCGCCGGGTGACGTGGTCGCGCTGCTGAACCGGTTCTTCGCCGTGGTCGTCGACGAGATCGACCGCCGCGGCGGGCTCATCAACAAGTTCGAGGGCGATGCCGCGCTGGCGGTCTTCGGCGCCCCCGCTCCGGTGGCCGACCCCTGCACGGCCGCACTCCGGGCCGCACGGGCGATCGGCGGCAGGCTCGCGGCCGAGGTCCCCGGCGTCGCGGCCGGGATCGGCGTCTCCTACGGAACCGCGGTGGCGGGCAATATCGGCGCGCGCCGACGATACGAATACACCGTCATAGGTGATGCGGTCAACGAGGCCGCCCGCCTGTCGGAGGAAGCGAAGGGACTTGATCCGCACACCGCGGCGTCCCGAGCCGCCGTCGCGGGGGCGTCCGCCGACGAGCAGCCATGCTGGCGCGCCGTCGGCGGGGTGACACTGCGCGGACGCGACCGCGAGACCGAGATCCTCGTGCCCCGGTCCCCGGATCCGCCGCGCGATTAATCCGTTCGGTCGACATGCATTTACCGGCCGGCGGCACGAACCGGCCAACTTGTCGGTAGGACGAGGCACAATTCGGATCGTGGGGCGGCGGACGCCCGCCAACAGGAGGACGCCGGCAGGAGGACGCCGACAGGAGGACGCCGGCGCCCCCGGAAACGAATGTCACGCCGCTGACGATGAATGTGATACCGCCCACATATGGCATCCGGCGTGCGCAGCCGCCCAGGCATCTGCGCCGTACCCGCTCGCGGCAGCGGTCCGGGCGACACACCGCACAGCCGACGATGGAGGCTCCGATGGACTTCGAGATCGATGCAGGGCTCGGCTATGACTACGGCTGCGACTCCACCACCGAGTTCTACGATCTGATGTACGGCCAGTATGCATTCGAGCGCGACGCGGGTACCGCCTCGCCGTCGGCCGACCCGGGCCTGCTGTGGCTGGTCTTCGAGAGCCTGGCGCGCGGGGACGGGCGTATCGACCTCGCCGACGCGCGGCCCGCGATGGCGGCCAACCGGTGGATCCCCGTCCTGTACGAGGTCGACGGGCTCCCCGGCATCGGCGACGGTTCCATCGACGACGACTACGACCCGGAACTCCTCCACGAGGACAGCCTGGACGGGTGCCGCACCCGCCTCACCGCGCTCCTGTCGGTCATCGACGGCCCGGGAGCGACGCAGAACTTCGATCTGCTCGCCCTCGCACGGGCGATCCATCGGCGCACCGGCGGGTACGACCCGGCGGGACTCGACCGTGACGCCCTGCTCCGCATTGCAGAAAGGTGCCGGCGCGCCGCCCACTGACCATGGACCGACATCGTTACTACGATGCGTAGTATTTCCGGTCACATTCCGTAGACGGGTGCCCCCGCCCGGAATAGGTTCGGGCCATGGGTATTTCACCGGACAGTCTTCAGGTCATCCGCGAGACGCTGCCCGTGGTGGCCGACGCCATCGGCGAGGTCACCCCGTTGTTCTACCGGTCGATGTTCGCCGCGCATCCCGAGTTGGAGCGCGACCTGTTCAACCGGGGCAACCAGAAGCAGGGGGATCAGCAGAAAGCGCTCGCCGGAGCGATCATCGCCTTCGCGTCGATGCAGGTCGGGCCGCAGCCGGAACGCGCGGATGCGATCATCTCGCGGATCGCCCACAAGCACGCGTCCCTGGGCATCACCCCCGACCAGTACGCGATCGTGCACAAGTACCTGTTCGGCGCCATCGCCGAGGTGCTGGGCGAGGCCCTCACCGACGACATCGCCGCAGCGTGGGACGAGCTGTACTGGGCCATGGGCGACTGCCTCATCCTCGAGGAGAAGCGCCTGTACGCGGAGGCCGGGGTGGAGCCCGGTGACGTGTGGAGGGACCTCACGGTCGCCCGGCGGATCCAGCAGTCCGCGGAGACGGTCACCTTCGTCCTGTCCTCACAGAAGGGCGCACCGCTCCCCCGGCACAGGCCCGGCCAGTACGTCTCCGTGCAGGTGCCACTGCCTGACGGCGCCCGTCAGATCCGCCAGTACAGCCTGGTCGGGCCACCCGGCGCCCCGCAGTGGGAGATCAGCGTCAAGGCGATCCCCGCCCAGCACGGGACCGACCGACCCGAGGGAGAGGTGTCGAACCACCTCTACCGCAACATCTTCGAGGGCGACACGCTGCGCGTCTCGATTCCCTTCGGGGATCTGGTGCTCGATGACGGTGACTCTCCGGTGATGCTCGTGTCGGCCGGCATCGGCTGCACTCCGATGATCGGGATGCTCCATCACCTCGCCGACTCCGGCAGCACCCGACCGGTCTCGGTGCTGCACGCGGACCGTTCCCCGGCGCACCACGCACACCGCGCCGAACTGACCGACCTCGTCGGGCGTATTCCGGACGCGGTCCTGCACCGCTGGTACGAGGATCTCGGTGCACGCAGCACCGCGCCCAGCATCCGTCGCGGCCGGGCCGACCTGTCACAGATCGATATCGCCGACGGCACCACCGTCTACATGTGCGGCCCGATGCCGTTCATGCGGAATCTCCGGCGGTCGCTGATCGCGCGCGACGTGCCGTCGGAGTCGATCCACTGCGAGGTGTTCGGCCCCGAGGCCTGGGACGACCCCGCCCGTGGAACGTCGCCGGCCGCCGCGGCATCGTAGGTACGCGCCCCACCAGCCCCATGCCCCGCCCGTCCGGTGCACCGCAGCGTTCAGGCGAGCGCCGCGGACATCAGGCGGGCGGTGGCGGCGTCCGGGGTGACGAGGGTGACGACCTCGACGTCGCACCGGACTTCACCGATCCCCCGCACCGCCTGGTCGATGGCGTCCCCTGCCGGCCAGGCTCCGCCGCCCGCGGACAGCAGCGGGAACGCCACCGTCCGCGCGCCCACGGAATCCGCGACCAGCAGGCAGCGGCGATAGGTGGCGCGCAGCAGGCCGGACCGGTCCTCGCGCCGCGAATACCGCGGCCCCACCGTGTGGATGACCCACCGCGCCGGAAGTTCACCGGCCGGCGTGGCGACCGCGTACCCCACCTCGAGCCCGTGCGGCAGCGTGGTCTCGCGCAGCATCCGGCACGCTTCGCGCACCCCCGGTCCGGCACGCCGCTGCACGGAACCGGACGGTCCCCCACCGCCGCAGAGGTCCGGCCCCGTCGCAGCCACGACGGCATCCGCCGGCCACCGGGCTATGTCGGCGACCGCCACGTCCATGAGAGGCATGACCGCCTCCCTCCGCTCGGAACGACCCGCAACCACCAATGCCTTGAGGATACCGCCGCGGCCGTGCCGTTTCGGCGGATTCCGGACCTGGCCGGGCCCGAGCACGTCCCTCAGCCCGCCGACTCGGCCCAGAGCGCGCGCAACCGCCGTCGCGCCTCGTCGAGCCCGACGACCGTCCTGCCCCCGTCCCGCTCCACGCGTGTCAGGCCCAGCCGGTCCAGAGTCTGCACGGCTTCCCCCGCGGCGAATCTGAACGCCCGCCCGCGCTGCAGAGCCGGGCAGGCCTCCACGGCGTCGGCGAGCCCGGACCCGGTCATCGGCCCCGGCGCCGCACGCAACGCGTGGTAGGCGAGCATCGCCTGCACGTACTCCGCGTCTTCGGCAGCGCTGAGCAACCGGTAGAACACGCCGGCGTCGTTGTCGAGGTTGCGGTAGTACAGGTTGTTCGCCAGCGTGTTCATGAACTGCAGCCGACGGCGGGTGTATTTGCGGTATTGACGCACCACGTAGCCGACCAGCGCGACCAACCCGGCGCCGACGGTCACGACCGCGGCCCGGTTGACCTCCACCGGCGAGTCCCGCAGGCCCACCCAGAAGGCGAACAGCAGCACCAGCAGCCCGACGGCGGAGATCAGCTTGGTGGCCACCAGGGCGACGCCGGAGATCAGCGCCGGGATCAGGATCAGGAGCTTGTCGACGAGCCGCATCCGGGGACGGACCCCGGGCAGCAGCATCTCCATGTCGTCGCGCGGCACGTCCTCGAACAGTTTCAGCGCGGTGACCTCGTCCGTATGGACGTACACGAGCACGCGCGCATAGCGGGTGTACTCGACGGTCCGCGTCCGCAACCCGAACCAGGTCCGCACCCGCGCCGTGGCGGTCTCCTCACCGCGGCGGAACAGCATCGCCCCGTCCTCGGTTGCCTCGGGGAGATCCATCCGCACCCGCAGCAGCGCGTGCGACCGCATCGACTCTGCGAGTTCGTCGCGGCCGACCCGGGTGAAGGCGGCGGCACGGGCCAGTCCTGCGAGGGTGTCCTCCAACCGGACCCGCGCCCGCGCCAGCTGCTCGGGGGCGGCCGGCTCGTCGCGGCGGGCGTACTCCGGGGGATGCAGAAGGAAGTAGTCCTGCTCGACTGTGCGCAACCGCGTCCGGTACCCCTGATGCACCACCCCCGCGAGGAGCCGGTGGAATTCCTCTGCGTCCGCACGCTCCCCCTCCGCGCACACCGAGGTGCACAGTGCCGCCACCTCGGAGCGGAGGAACGGTATGAATCTCTCGTCGCTCACGTGCTCCCCTCGCGTACCGCCTACGCTCGTTCACCCTAGCCCGTCGTCCACGACCGCCTACCCCCTCGGCCCGGCCGCCGCCCCGGGCGCCGAGCGCCGCGCCCGGCGGGGAAGGCGCGCGCCCCATCGACCGGACCGACTGAGTGCGCCCGCCGTAATCGGTAGCATTCGGGTCGTGACCGAACAGCCCACGGGGATCCGCAACTGGCGGGACATCGGAGGCCTGCCGACGATCGACGGCCGTCTGGTGCGTCCGGGGGTCTTCTTCCGCTCCGCCGACCTGAGTGCGGTCTCCCCCGAGGACCGTGACGCCCTGACGCGTCTGCGCATCGGGCGGGTCTTCGACCTGCGCACCGCGGCCGAGCGCACGAACGCGCCCGACGTCCTCCCCGCCGCCGCCACTCTCGTGCCCCTCGATGTGCTGGCCGACAAGAACCTGTCCGCCGTGCCCGCCCGGATGCAGGATTTCCTCTCGTCGCCCGGCGCCGTCGACGCCGCGCTGGGAGGCGACCACGCAGCGGGGATGATGGCGGAGAATTATCGGGCGATGGTCACTTTGCCGAGTGCCGTGCACGCCTACCGGACCTTCGTGCACGACCTCGCCGCCGGCACGCACCCCGCCCTCGTCCACTGCACCAGCGGCAAGGACCGCACCGGCTGGGCGACCGCGCTGATCCTGTTCGCAGTCGGCGCCGACGAGCAGACCGTGCGGACCGACTACCTGCGCACCAACGAACTCTATCTGCCGACACTGGCCGACACCTTCGACAGATACGAGCGCGCCGGCGGCAACCCGGACAACCTGCGCGCGCTGCTCGGAGTCCGGCCCGAGTACCTGCAGTCGGCGCTCGACGAGGCGCGGGCGGTGCACGGTTCCATCGAGGCCTACCTGTCCGAGGCGCTGGGCGTCGACGAGCGCGTCCGCGACGCCCTGCGCGCGCGGCTGCTCCTGCCCGGCTGACGAGGGCACGGCACACGTACCGTGGCAGGCGCACTCGACCGCTTCTCCGCACCCACCCGGGCGTGGTTCACCGGCGCATTCGGCGAACCCACGCGCTCCCAGGAGCAGGCCTGGGCGGCGATCGCCTCCGGCGACCACTGCCTGGTGCTCGCGCCCACCGGCTCCGGAAAGACGCTGGCGGCGTTCCTGTGGGCCATCGACCGACTGGCAGGAGCACACCGGACGCCGGAGGACACGGCCCTCGGCCCGGGGTCCGGAATAGACGCCGACGGCGGGGACGGCGGAGACGGCGGAGACGACGGGGACGACGGAGACGGCGGAGACGATGGGGACGACGGCCGGCCCCGGACGCGGGTGCTCTACGTGTCTCCGCTCAAGGCACTGGCCATGGACATCGAGCGCAACCTGCGCGCGCCTCTCACCGGGATCGCGGAGGCCGCGGTGCAACTCGGCGCCGCCCCGCCGTCCGTCACCGTCGGCGTGCGTTCCGGCGACACCCCGCAGTCGCAGCGGCGCACCCTGGTGCGCACTCCCCCGGACATCCTCATCACCACGCCCGAATCCCTGTACCTGATGCTCACCTCGTCCGCCCGCAGGACCCTCACCGGCGTGGAGACGGTGATCGTCGACGAGGTGCACTCCGTCGCGGGCACCAAGCGCGGTGCGCACCTGGCACTGTCGCTCGAGCGGCTGGAACGTCTGACCCGGACGCCGCCGCGGCGCATCGGGCTCTCCGCGACAGCACGCCCGCACGAGGAGGTCGCTCGGTTCCTCGGCGGTAGCCGGGCTGTCACCGTGATCGCTCCCCGCGCGGAGAAACACTGGGACCTCACCGTGCGGGTCCCGGTGGACGACATGACCGATCTGTCCGCGCCCGCGGCGCCGGCCCCCGCCGCCGGTGTCACCGCCGGACGGCGTGACGACGATGCGGACGGCACCGCCGTGCCCGGCACCACCATCTGGCCGCATATCGAGGCGATGGTCGCCGACATGATCGCGCAGCACCGCACCACCATCGTCTTCTGCAACTCGCGTCGCCTGACCGAACGGCTGACCGCGCGCCTCAACGAGATCGACGCCGAAAGGCGCGGCGTCGAGGTCGACCGCGACGCCCCGCCCGCTGCGCTGCTCGGCTCCACCTCGGACGCCGCGTTCGCCATGGCGGACTCCGATGCGCGATTCGCCCGTGCGCATCACGGCTCGGTGAGCAAGGAGACGCGGGCCCGGATCGAATCGGACCTCAAGTCCGGCGCCCTGCGATGCGTCGTCGCCACCTCGAGCCTCGAATTGGGGATCGACATGGGTGCAGTGGACCTGGTCGTCCAGGTCGAATCGCCGCCGTCGGTCGCCGGCGGGCTGCAGCGCATCGGACGGGCCGGGCATCACGTGGGGGACGTGTCGCGCGGAGTGCTCGTCCCCAAACACCGCCTCGATCTGCTGCACTGCGCAGTCACCGCGGACGGCATGCTCGCGGGGGCCATCGAATCACTCACGGTGGTGGCGAACCCGCTGGACGTGCTGGCCCAGCAGACCATCGCCGCAGTGGCGGCCGAAGGCACGCTGTCCGTCGAGGAATGGTTCTCCGCGGTCCGCAGGTGCGCACCGTTCACCACGCTGCCCCGCTCGGGCTTCGACGCGGTCCTCGACATGCTCGCCGGCCGGTACCTGTCCGACGAGTTCGCGGCGCTGCGCCCCCGCCTCGTCTGGGACCGTCACGCGGGGACGCTCACCGCCCGTCCCGGTGCCGCACGACTGGCGATCACCTCCGGCGGCACGATTCCGGACCGGGGCGCCTTCGCCGTGTACACGCTGGGTGAGAAGTCCTCCCGCGTAGGCGAACTGGACGAAGAGATGGTCTACGAGTCGCGGGTGGGCGACGTGTTCGCGCTCGGCACCAGCAGCTGGCGCGTCGCCGAGATCACTCATGACCGGGTTCTGGTCACCCCCGCCGCCGGGCGTACGGGGCGGCTTCCGTTCTGGCACGGGGAGGGGCCCGGCCGCCCCGCCGAATTCGGGCGCGCCATCGGCGCATTCACCCGGGCCATCGTCCCGGTCGCCCGGGGGCGCCACGCATCGGCGACAGGGGTGCACGGGGTCGACGGAGCCGACGGGGCCCACCCGGCCGACGAGATCGAGGCCCGAGGCCGACTCGCCGCGGCCGGACTGGATGAGCGTGCGTCCGACAACCTGCTGCGGTTGCTGACAGCCCAGATGGAGGCGACGGACGCGGTACCCGATGATGCGACTCTGGTGGTGGAACGCTTCGTCGACGAGCTCGGCGACTGGCGCGTCGTCCTGCATTCCCCGTACGGACGGCGCGTGCACGCCCCCTGGGCCCTCGCGGTGAGCACCGCGCTGGAGACGGAACACGGGATCGACTCGCATCCGGCGGCGTTCGACGACGGCATCGTGCTGCGTGTGCCGGCCACCACCGCGGCTCCGCCGGGCGCCGGGCTCTTCCGGATCGACCCGGCCGAGATCGACCGGCTCGTCGCCGACTCGCTGGGCGGCTCCGCCCTGTTCGCGTCGCGGTTCCGGGAGTGCGCCGCCCGCGCGCTGCTGCTGCCGCGACGGGACCCGGGAAAGCGCGCACCGCTGTGGCAGCAGCGCCACCGCTCCGCCCAGCTGCTGGGGGTCGTGCGGCGGCACCCGGAGTTCCCCATCCTGCACGAGACCGTGCGCGAGTGTCTGCAGGACGTCTACGACCTGCCCGCGCTGCGCGGGCTGCTCGCTCGGCTCGACACGGGTGCGGTCCGCATCCGCGAAGCGGAGACGGCCGCGCCGTCACCGTTCGCCTCATCCCTTCTGTTCGACTATCTCGGCACGTTCATCTACGACGACGACCTGCCGGTGGCCGAGCGCAGGGCCGCTGCATTGACCCTCGATGCCACCCTGCTGGGACAGTTGCTCGGCGAAGCGGACCTGGGTGCACTGCTCGATGCGGAGGTGCTGCGGGAGACCGAGGACGCGCTGCAGTGGAGGTCGGCGGGTCGGCGCGCACGGGACGCCGAATCGCTGGCGGATCTGCTGCGCATCGTGGGACCGCTCAGTGTGGACGCCATGGCGGAACGCGCCGAGGGGGATCCGCGCCCCTGGCTCGAGCGGCTGGCCCACGGGCGGCGCGTGTTCGCCCTCGACCGGACGGGGGTCCGGTGGGCGGTGGTCGAGGACGCCGCACGGTTGCGCGACGGGCTCGGAACCCCGGTGCCGGAGTGGCTTCCGCGGGACCTTGCACGGCCGGTGGCGGACCCGCTCGGGGACGTCGTCGGCCGCTACGCCCGCACGCACGGGCCGTTCACCTCGGCCGCTGCAGCCGCCGAGCTGACTCTGGCGACGGCGGTCGTCACGGAGGTGCTGAGCCGCCTGGCCGGGGAGGGCCGGGTCCTGCGCGGCAGATTCCGTCCCGCGCCGCAGGAACCCGCGGACGACGCGGTCCAATGGTGCGACGCCGACGTGCTCCGTACGTTGCGCCGTCGCTCACTCGATCGTGCCCGACGTGATCTGGCGCCGGTTCCGCCGGCGTCGCTCGGCCGGTTCCTGCCCGCCTGGCAGCACATCGGCGAGCGGGAACGGTTGCGCGGCGTGGACGGGCTCTACGAGGTGATCGACCAGATCGCGGGTGTCCCCCTGCCCGCCGGCGCACTCGAGTCACTGATCCTTCCCGCCCGCGTCGAGGACTACCGACCGGAGATGCTCGACGAACTCACCTCCGGCGGCGAGGTCTTCTGGTCGGGGTGCGGTCGCGTCGGTCCCCACGAGGGGTGGATCGCTCTGCACACCGCCGACTCCGCACCGACCTCCCTGCGCGGAGCGGCCGCCGGGGCTGAACGCAACCGGGGAAAGGCCCCGCAGCAGCCCGGCCCGGAAGCGGATCCTGCGCGCTCCGCAGTGCTCGCCGTGTTGCAGGGCGGCGGCGCCCACTTCTTCCGAGCCCTCGCGGACGCCGCCGGCGCGCCCGCATTCGGCACCTCCGCAAACGGCGCCACCGGCGCGGGGCACGGCGTGTCCGACGACGACGTTCTGACCGTGCTGTGGGACCTCGTGTGGGAAGGGCGCGTCACCGGCGATACGCTCGCACCTCTCCGCGCGCTGCTGCGCGGCGCCGGCGATCGTCATCGGTCCCGCCCGCGCCCCGGCAGGGGGGCGAGGCCCGCGCGTCGCATGCGGACCTCGCGGCCACGCATGGCGGCCCGGACGGTTCCGCCCGCAGGCACGGGGCGATGGTCACTGCTGCCCGCCGCCGAACCCGATCCCACCGTGCGCCTGCATGACACCGCCCGCCGGATGCTCGCACGCTACGGCGTCGTCACGCCCGGAGCCGCCGCAGCCGAGGGCGTCGAGGGCGGGTTCGCGGGCCTCTACCGCGTACTGGCACGCATCGAGGAGGCCGGGCAGTGCCGTCGCGGCTACGTCGTCGAGGGACTCGGGGGCGCCCAGTTCGCTGCGCCGGAGGCGATCGATCTCCTGAGGGCCACCGCCTCCGAGCCGGGATCCGAAACGCTGGTACTCGCCGCCGCGGACCCGGCGAATCCGTACGGGGCCGCACTCGACTGGCCGGCTCCGCATTCCGGCGCGCACCGGCCGTCCCGCGCGGCCGGCGCACTCGTGGTCCTCGCGGACGGGCGGCCGGTGGTGTTCGTGGAGCGCGGCGGCCGCAGCATCCTCACCTTCCCGGCCCCGCGCACCCACACGGCCGACGCGTTGTCCGCACTCGCTGCAGTGGCGCAGTCCACGGCATCGCGGGCACGCCTCCTCGTCGACAGGTTGAACGGACGGTCGGTGCACGGCAACCCCGACGCGCAGGTCCTGGCGGACGCGGGGTTCAGCCTCACCCCGCGCGGGTACCGCGCACGGTGGTGAGCATCCGGCTGCGCGTCAGGACCACACCTCATACAGCGCACGATTGAGCTTGCTCAACGAGCGCACGGACAGCCTCAGGGCGCCTGGAGTCTGCGTCGCCGACAGCATCACCTGCAGTACGGGGACCACGGTATTGCGCTCCGGGCGCGGCACCTTCTCTCCCACAGTGCTCCGCCGCACCAGATCGACCCGTGCATGCACCGAGTCCGCGGCTTCGCGCAGCTGCTTCGCCGTCTCCTCGCCGGGCGCCGTCGACGGGTCCGCCTTCGACGCCATCACCCCGGCACGGGCAAGCTGGTGGGCGGCCCGGTTCACCACGGTCAGTACGCGGGTGAACCTCTTCACGCTGCGCCGACTGCGTACTGCGGGCCGCAGCTCCAGCGGTTTGGCGGCTGTCATGACGTCCTGCAGCGCATTGTCCAGCTCGCGGGTGGTCTCCACGATCCTCCGGCGTACCCCCGCCTCCGCCACGGAGTCGATCGACCCGGTGATCACCGCGTCCAGGCGGTCGAAGTACTCGACGGTCTTCGTCTCGAGTTCCTTCTGGGTGGATGTGGCCAGGATGAAGTAGGCGGACGCGATCCCGACGACGGCGCCGACCGCCGTCTCCCCGATCCGCAGGCCCAGCACATCGATGCTGAAGATCCCCAGCAGCCCGTACAGCATCGCGAGCAGCACGGTCACGCAGAAGGTCAGCAACGCGTACGCCACCGACGCCAGATAGAACGCGAAGAAGATGCAGAGGATGATCAAGGTCATCTGGACCGGGGGGTTGTGCCCCACCAGTGCCGCGAGCAGGACACCCGCCACCACCCCGGCGACGGTGCCGACCACACGGTGACCGGCCCGCGAGAGTATCTCGCCTCTGGTGGACGCTCCGTTGAACACCAGGAACGCTGTGAGCACCGCCCAGTACCACCGATCCGGTGAGACCAGTTCCCCGAGCAGTGTCGCCACGCTGGTCGCCACCGCCACCTGTATCGCCGCACGTGTACTGGGGTTCCACTGCGCCGCGCGCCCGGCGAAAGACAGGCCGCCTGTGCGCGGTCCGCCTGTCGCGCCGCCCGCGGATCCCGTGTCCTCGACCGGGGGATCCCCCGACGCCGAGCTTGGCGCGGGTACCGCTCCCCCGCTGCCGGTGACGGCACCCGGCCCCTGCGCGGTGTCGTCACCCGATCGCGGGCGGAACAGCGCCGGCCACCCGCCGGCCGGGAACAGCGATGCGGCGCGTACCGAGATCCGGTGGATCGAGATGTGAGCCTGCACCGCGCGGTACGCCACCATCGTCGCCAGACCCGCCGCCGTCGACGGATCGGCCTCCCGCGACGCTGCCGCAGCCGCATCACCGGCCGCACGGAGCTCCCCATCTGTGGGCCGGTCCCGCAGCACCACGCCCAGCGGACACAGCACGCGTTCGACCTCCGGCGACCCTCCGGCCTCCCGCCCAAGTGACCACAGCGCACCCGCCAGCTGTTCCGTGGCGATCTGGGCTTCGAACACCCTCGTGGAGAACGCCTGCCCGGTGACGCTGACGAGCTCCGAGCCGTCGTGCCGATCGATCCAGTCCTCGATCATCAACGCTGTCTCACCGAGCGCGTCCAATCGCCGCCGCAACGCCAGTTCGTCCGGGGCCCGCCGGTCACCGGCCGCCTCGACCGCCTCTATCGACGCGGCGCGCAGAGCCCGCGCCAGCCTGCGGATCTCCAGTCGAGGCCGTTCCGGCAGCACCACCACGCGCACGAACATCGTGCATGCCACCCCGACGACGATCGCCACGCACAGCATCGGAACGGATTCGAAGTCGGCGTGCAGGAACAGGCTGAAGAAATACGAGATGAACGCCACCATCCCCAGCGCGTCGCCGCGGGGCCCCCACCGCCGGACCCATACCGCACCGAACAGCACGGCGATGAACCCGACTTCCGCCAGCACACCGACGGACAGCAGGGCGGCCGCCGTGACCACCGCCCCCGCAGCCGGCAGCGGAATCAGGAGCGTCGTCACGACGCGCGCGGACTGCGTGTGGTCCTTCACCGCGGCCGCAGACTGCACGGCGACCACCGTGCCGAGAAGCGCCACCGTGATCGGTTCGTCGTAGGACGAAGTGCCGACGATCAGGATCCCCATCGCCAGGGCCGCGGACAGTGCGACGGTGGCGGCCTTCCGCAGCCGCAGACGGCCCGGGTCACTCACCGCGAGAGACCGCAGGCGTCCCTGAACGTATTCGGCCACACTCACCACATGACGCATTGTCCGCCATCCGCCGGCGTGTGGGTGGGCGGCGGGTGCTGCGTGTGTCCGCCCCCGGTCAGACACC
>CAYVJJ010000049.1:0-13062 GCA_964451655.1 uncultured Mycobacteriaceae bacterium
CTCGAACTGCCGCGAGATCGTCGACAACGTGGTGGACATGGCGCACTTCTTCTACGTGCACTTCGCGTTCCCGCGGCACTTCCGCAACGTCTTCGAGGGGCACATCGCCACGCAGTACATGGACTCCACGCCCCGCTTGGACGTGCAGTCCGGCACCAACTACAACGACCCGGACAGCACGCTGAGTTCGGAGGCGTCCTACTTCGGCCCGTCGTTCATGGTCGACTGGCTGTGGAACGAGGCCCACGGCATGACGATCGAGACGGTGCTGATCAACTGCCACTACCCGGTCTCGCCCACGTCGTTCGTGCTGCAGTACGGCGCGATGGTCAAGAAGCCGGCGGGCATGTCCGACGAGGACGCACAGGCGATGGCCGAGCAATTCGCCGAGGGCGTCAAGGTCGGCTTCGAACAGGACGTGGCGATCTGGAAGAACAAGAGCCGTATCGACAATCCGCTGCTCAGCGAGGAAGACGGGCCCGTGTACCAGCTGCGGCGCTGGTACGAGCAGTTCTATGTGGACCGCGCGGACGTCACCGAGGACATGACCCGGCGATTCGAGTTCGAGGTGGACACCACCAAGGCCAACGAGTACTGGGAGCGCGAGGTAGCGGAGAACCTGGCGCGCATGGAGGCCGAGGGCGTCGCGGCGGGATCGCACGCGCCCACCTGGAACGGATAGGGGGACCGGTGCAGCCGATCACCTGCAGCCAGTGCGGGACCACCGTCCTGGCCGAGAAATACAGCCCGCAGCACACGAGCGTGCAGTGGCTCGGCGACGCCGCCGAGGCCTGTCCGCGCCTGCGGGAGACGACAGCGCCAGGCTGCGGAGGGCGGGGGACGACCGCCCGCATCTGCCCCGCGCTGCACGCGACGATCGACCAGGCGATGCGGGACGGCGCGCTCGCCATCACGCGGCGCGCCGAGCCCGTGCCGGGGAGGCTCGAATGACCACGGCTCGGATGACCACAGCACCGACCACCGGGGCCGCGGGCAGTGTGGACGCGGCCGCGCTGCGCAGCGTGCTCGGGAACTTCTGCACCGGGGTCACGGTGATCACCGCGCAGCACGGCGACCGGGCCTACGGCTTCGCCTGCCAGTCGGTGACGTCGCTGTCGCTCGAGCCGCCGTACGTCTCGTTCTGCCCGGCCACGACGTCCACCAGCTGGCCGTGGATGCGCCGGTCCGGCCGGGTGTGCATCAACGTGCTGGCCGGGGACCAGCGGGATCTGTGCGGACGGTTCGCGGGCAGCGGCGGCGACAAGTTCGCGGGCGCCGCGTGGTCGCCGGGCGGCAACGGTGCGCCCGCCCTGCACGGGGTGCTCGCGCGGGTGGAGGCCGAACTGGAGATGGAGCACGAGGCCGGCGATCACACCATCGCCGTCTGCCGCGTGACCGCGCTGCACGCCGAGCGCGAGCACGATCCGCTGCTGTTCTTCCGCGGCGGCTACGGCAGCTTCACCGCACACCGCCAGGGGCCCGTCGTGCGTCCGGGGCGGACGCGATGACGGACGCGCGGCGTGATGACGCGTGGGCGATGATGCGGGAGCCGCCGGCCCGCGCCTGAGCGGTGTTCACACCTGGGCTCGGGCCCACTTGTAGTCGGCTTTGCCCGCCGGCGTCCGCTTGACCTCGTCGACGAACACCACCGTGCGGGGGATCTTGTAGCCGGCCAGCATCGTCCGGCAGTGTTCCTGGATCTGCGCGACGGTGGGGTCGGGGGTGTCGGGGTAGAGCTCCACGACGGCGGCGACCCGCTGACCCATGCGCTCGTCGGGTGCGGGCACCACCAGGGCGTCGGCGACGGCGGGGTGCGCGTGCAGCGCCGCCTCCACCTCCTCGGCGAACACCTTCTCGCCGCCGGTGTTGATGCACCCGGAGCCGCGGCCCAGGAACACGATGGCGCCGTCCGCGTCGATGCGTCCCATGTCGCCGAGGATCGCCAGGCGGGTGCCGTCGGAGCGGGTGGGGAAGGTGCGCGCGGTCTTCTCCTCGTCGCCGTAATAGCCCAGCGGGACGTTGCCGACGCGCGCGATGTAGCCGATCTCGTCCGAGCCCGGCGCGATCTCCTCGAGATCCTCGTCGACCAGAGTGAGATTCGGCGACGGCGCCATGCGCAGGTTGCCGTCGGCGTCGACGTCGAACGCACCGTCGTTGCCGGTCTCCGAGGCACCGAAGTTGTCGCGCAGCACCAGCTCCGGCTTGATCGCCAGCATCCGGTCACGGATCCCCACCGACCACACGGCGCCGCCGGAGGTGATCGAGTAGAGCGAGCTCAGGTCCACCTCGCCCCGGCGACGCTCCAGCTCGTCCACCAGCGGCAGGCCCATCCCGTCGCCGACGATGAGGATCGTGGTCAGCCGCTCGGTCTCGATGGCGGTGACGATGGCCTTCGGATCGAAGTCGCGCATGAGCACCACCCGTGCGCCGAGCGTGAAGAACGTGAACAGCGAGTACAGCGCGGCTCCGTGCATCAGCGGTGCGGCGATGAGGAAGGCCATCTCCGGGAATTCCTTCGCCGCAGCGGCCACCTCGGCGAGATCCTGGCGCTTGCCCTCGCCGTAGGGGTTTCCGCCGGAGAGCGGCTTGTGGAAGAAGTCGTCGTGCCGCCACACGACCCCCTTCGGATATCCGGTGGTGCCGCCGGTGTAGAGGATGTACCGGTCGTCGCCGGAGCGCTCCGGGGGTTGAGGGAGCACGGGGGCAGTGCGGGCGTCGTCGAAGGGCCGGACCGTCACCCCGTGCGCCTCGGCGGCGGACCGCAGCTCCGGCACGGTCTCCCCGACGACCAGGACCGTGCGGACCAGCGGGCAGCGCTCGAGCAGCTCCGCGAGGGTGCGCTGATGCTCCGGCAGCTCGACGACGACGGCCGACGAGTCTGAGTCGGTGAAGATGTACTCGAGCTCCGGCGGGGTGTACCGGTAATTGACGTTGATGGGGACGGCGCGGATCTTGATCAGCCCGAGGATGGCGGTGACGTGCTCGACGCTGTTCTTGAGGAACAGCGAGACGTGCTGCCCCGGCGTGATCCCCGCGCGGGTCAGCAGGTGCGCGGTCCTGCCGGCCAGCCCATCGAGCTCCGCGTACGTGAAATGCCGGCCCTCATACGTCAGCGCGATCCGTTCGGGGACCGCGGCGGCGACGGACTCGAAGACGTCGGCGAGGTTGAACTGATGCACTGAGTGTCCTCTCATGACGATGACCACATCGAATCACAGGCGCGCTGGTGGCCGAGGGTTCTTCAGGGTGGTGGACCGGCCCGGTCCCCGGCGTCACGCAGCGGGCACGCGGGCGACGGCCTTGATCTCGACCAGTGTCTCGGGAGTGCCCAACGCGGCGACGCCGACGGCGGTCCACGCGGGCCGGCCGTCGCCCTGGAACTCGGCCTTGGCCGTCATGAACTCGGCCATATGCGCCGGGTAGCCCGTGTGGAAGCTCGTCAGGTCCACGATGTCCTCCGGACCGCAGTCGTGTTCCGCGAGGATCCGTCGCAGCGACGCGAAGGCCAGCCGGTACTGGGTCGCAGGATCGGCCGGCGCCACACCGTCGTCATCGAACCCCACCTGCCCCGAGCAGAACACGAGGTCACCGGCCCGGACTGCGTCCGAATACCGGTAGCGCTCCGCCCAGTCACCGTGTGATGCCACGTCGATGCCCTCTTCTTTCTCATGCCGTACCGGTCTGGCCTGCTGTACCGTCCTGGCGCCGACGATCGCGCGCAGCGGTTCCAGTGATGCCGGCCACACAGGACGTTAGGGCCTCGGCGCGCTCGGACGGCCGCCGCATCCCGGCCGCCGGGAGGAACGGGTTCCCGGGGCGAGCACAGTCCGTCGTGTACGGCACGGCGGCGCATGGTCGGCGGGAGCTGCGGCGGGTATCGGGGCCCCGGTCACGACGCACATGCCATCCCCGGCACAGGTCAATACCACTGGTAATGAGCTGCTGGACACCATGTTCCACGTCTGCGGGAGGATCTGCAGGGCCGCCCCGCTATGACGGGGGTCATAGAACACCCTTGCGATCGAACATTTGTGTCAGTAAGGTGATATGCGAGGGGATCGGGGGGCGATGGTCATGGGTGCGGAACAGGTGACGGCGTTTGAAGCGACCAGGGTCGTGAACACGGGGGGCGATGCGAAGCGCTGTGCGGGGCCGGACGCGGCGCGCAGCGCTGATGTCGTGTCCTCCCTGGCGGAACTGCTGATGGCGCCCATGTCACAGGGGCTGTGGCAGTGCACCGATCGTGTGCTCGAGGACTTCACCTCCGAACTCCTCGACTGGCGGCGGTGCATCGATGTCGCAGAGGTGCGGGTGCTGGCGGAACAGGTGCGGCGCCGGACCGAGGCGACGGGAATGGCCGAGCGTGCGGCGATCAACCGGGTCGGCGATGTGTTGGCACTGCGAAACGGTCTCAGCAGCGGGCTGGCGCGCAGCCGGGTCGGGTTCGCCGTCGGGCTCGATGCCCGCCCGGACACTCTCGCGGGTTTCGCCGCTGGCGAGGTCACCCGTGAGCAGGCCGGCAAGATCCTCAGGCTGATCGACACCCTGCCGGATTCACCCGGGCGGGAGCAGACGGCGACGATGTGCGAACGCGCCTTGGTGCAGGCTGCGCGGATCAGCACAGGTGTCGGCAGCGCGTTCGGGCGTGCACTGAGCACGTTGCAGAGTGCACTCGACCCGGACGGCAATGCTCCGGCCGAAGACCCGCGCCGGAACGAGCTCACGCTGTCGCCCCTGCTCGACGGGCGGTACACCCTGCGCGGAAATCTCGACGCGGCAAGCGCGGAAGCGCTCTACACCGCGATCCTGCCGATGTCCGCGCCGCGCCCGGAGGATGATGGCACGCGGGACCGGCGAAGCGCCCCTCGCCGGCGGGCCGATGCGCTCAACGAGATGGTGCGGCGATTCCTCGCAGGGTTGGGGCCGGATGTCGCCGAGGCCGTCGGATACGACGGCGGGGGTGACGGTGCTGCGCACAGCGATGTGACGGCCGGCGGCGCCGCGAGCCGGGGAGTGGGCGGCCCCGAGGCATTGCCGGGCGGGCATGCGCGGCCCCAGGTGCATGTGCACATCCGGGCATCGGACCTGACAAATGTGCCCGGCGGACGTCACGAGTTCATGCGGCTGCTTCGTCAGGGCCGCATCAGCGAGATGTTCTCGTTGCTCGGTGCGGGGCGGGCGGACTACTCCGGCCCCTTGAGCTCGAGGTCGATCCGCCTCCTCGGTTGCGATGCGGCGGTCACGCCCGTGATCGTCGACGAGAACGGGGTGCCGCTCAGCCTCGGTCGCACGGTGCGCCTGGCCAGCAGGGCTCAGCGGCGGGCGCTCGCGGTGCGCGACCAGGGCTGCGCATTCCCGGCCTGCACACGGCCGACGGCATGGACCGAAGCGCACCATATCGTCGAGTGGGCCGACGGCGGGCCGACGGACCTCGACAACCTGGTCTCGCTGTGCGCGGCACATCACCGGGCCGTGCACAACGACGGGTGGGGCGTGGCGATGAGCGAACGCCGCCTGCCGGTCTTCCGGCCGCCGGAAACTGTGGACCCGCTCCGCCGATGGGTCGACAGCCACGGTCTGGCCACCGCCGGGCCGGAACCAGGCGATTCAGGTGGCCTACCGCCGCCGGCATGAACCGCTCCGCCCCCGCGCAGCGGTGCGGCACGGGATGGAGCGCGCCGCCCACAGGTGAAGATCAGCGACCGCTGCAGTGGACGCCACTGCAGCGGCGACCAGTGGCGGCCACGGGCCGGTATGTCTGCCGACGGGTTGTGCAGCGGCCGGCGCGCGAGGTGCCCGCCTACGCGTGTCCGGCGGCGTCGCGCGCGGCGATGTATCCGTACACGATGCCCTGACCGATGGTCGCGCCCGCGCCCGGATACGAGTGGCCGAAGGCGTTCGCTGCGGTGTTGCCGATGGCGTAGAGCCCATCGATGGGCGTGCCGTCTTCGCGCAGGGCGCGGCCTCGTTCGTCAGCCAGCACGCCGCCGCAGGTGCCCAGGTCGCTCAGGGTCATCTTCACGGCATAGAACGGGCCGTGGTCGAGTGGACGCAGGTTCGGGTTGGGCGTCACCGTGGGGTCGCCGTAGTAGCGGTCGTAGGCGCTGCGGCCGCGCCCGAAGTCCTCGTCGCTACCGGCGGCGGCCGAGACGTTGAACCGTTCGAACGCCGCGGTGAACGCTTCGCGCGGCAGCCCTACGGACTCGGCCAGCGCCTCGGGGGTGTCGGCACGGTGCGCGATGCCGTGCTTGTACCAGGAACCGGGGATCTCCATGCGGGGGAACAGGCTTCCTGCGAATACGTAGCTGTTGCGGTATTTCTGGTCGAAGACGATCCACATCGACTCGACGGGGTCCCCCTCGCGCTCGCGCTTGAGTACCGTCTGGCCGAACGACATGTAGTCCTGCGCCTCGTTGGTGAACCGTCGGCCGGACTGGTCGACGATGAACGAGCCGGGCAGCGCGCGCTCTGCGAGCATCACCATCGGCGCACGGCCCGCAGTGGTGGGGGCGACGGCGGGGAACCACCACGCCTGGTCCATCAACCCGATGCCCGCGCCCGCGTCCTGCGCCGCACGGATCCCGTCGCCCGTGTTGCCCTCGGCCCCCATGGACTCGTCGGCGCGCAGGCGTTCGGACTGGAACTTGTGCCGCATCTCCATGTCGTGGTCGAAACCGCCGGCGGCGAGGACGACACCGCGGCGTGCGGTGACGGTGTATTCGCGTCCTGCCTGTTCGACGACGGCACCGGTGACGCGGCCGCCTTCCTCCGTCAGCCGCACGAGCGACGTCTCGGTCCAGACGGGGATACCCGACTCCAGCACCCCGGCGAACAGGCCGGCGGCGAGCGCCTGGCCGCCGGCCATGTACTCGCGCCCCATCGCCTTGCCAGCCACCCCCTGGCCCAGCCGCTGCACGATGCGGGGGAACGCCTTGGCCGGCTTGCGGACCATCAAGTTCATCCACTTGTAGTCGACGCCGGTGATCGGCATCGGCAGTGCCGCCTCCATCTGGCCCGGGCGCAGCCGTGGGCGCTCCGCACCCAGTACCGAGGCGTCGAACGGCCGGCTCTCGCAGGTGCGGCCGATGGCGCTGCCCCCGGGCTTCTCCGGGTGGTAGTCGGAGTAGCCCTTCGACCAGAACAGCTTCAGCGGCGTCGTGCGGCGGAGCATCCCCACCGCCGCGGTCCCGTGCTCGAGGAACGACCGGCCGCGCTCGGCGGGCGCGGTGCCGTCGACGACGGAACGCACGTACTCACCCGCGCGCTCCAGCGAATCGCCGGCCCCCGCATCGCGCAGGATCGGATTGGCGGGGACCCAGAATGCGCCGCCGGAGCGTGCCGTGGAGCCGCCGACGTAGGGCGTCTTCTCCACGATGAGGCTCGAGAGTCCCTCCTCATGCGCGGTCAGCGCGGCGGCCATGCCCGTGCCGGCACCCACGACCAGGAGATCGACGGTGGTGTCGCGTGCGGGCGTCGGGGGGAGGGTGTGTGCCATCGGAGTCTCCTTCATCGGCGTCGGGCCGTGGCCGACGCTAGATCGTCGGCGCAGCGGGCGGAATGCACGTTCCCGGGTAGCGGCACAACTGCCCACAACGCTGCGCGGTGCATATCCGCCGGAGTACGGACGCGCCCACCAGGCGGGTACCCCGGCGTGGTGCGTGGCCGCTCGTGGGGTTCGGTACCTTCAGGCACGGATCCGGCGTCGATACGAGGAGAACCTGGCCATGGGTGACAAGGCCGCGCGCACTGTTCACGAGTACCTGCAGACCGCCGGCATCGGTTTCCGCCCGGAGGAGCCGGGCCACCCGGTGGCGCACGTCGAGGCTCCGGAGGGGTGGACGGATTTCACGACGCTCGACATCGAGCTGCCGGCCGGTGCGCGCCAGGTGCTCGCGGCGCTGGACCGCTCGCGCGACGGCTGGTCACCGAACGCCGTGCTGGTCGACAACACCCTGGTCGGCCGGATCGAGGCGGACCCGTTCATGCAGTGCGCCATCGGCGACGCACGGCGCATGCCCGGATGGACCGAGTCCCTCGCGCGCGTCGAGCCGGCGATCTATGACGGGGGTGCGAACGGCACGCGCGCTGTCATCCGGGGCACCTACGAAGCCGAGGGGAAGACGGTGTGCGTCACCACCGTCTACCTGCTCACCGAGCACGAGGCGGGCCAGCACCTCACGCAGCTCACGGTGACGATCGAGGCGGCGGCGGTGGACATGCTCGATGCGGTCGACGAGATGGTCGAGGGGCTGCGCGTCAGCAAGTGAGCGGGATCGGCCGCAATTCCCGCGGATAGTCCTGACGCCCCGATCCGCGGCGCGGACTTCGCGGCCCGCGCCCATACTGGGGCCGTCGGCATTGCGGGAGCGGCATATGGGACGCGCAGAGGACACGATCGCACTGGCCCGCCGGTGGGCGGAGGAGGCGGCGCGTGTCCGGCCGGACCCCGCGGCGGCCCGGCTCGCGGCCATGCTCGATGATCCCGACGGGCTGCGCTTCGCCCTCGCGTTCATCGACCGCGTCAT
This sequence comes from uncultured Mycobacteriaceae bacterium, assembly GCA_964451655.1. Taxonomy (GTDB): domain Bacteria; phylum Actinomycetota; class Actinomycetes; order Mycobacteriales; family Mycobacteriaceae; genus Tomitella. Next base: position 8,526 of record CAYVJJ010000049.1, read on the forward strand.
CCGCCCCGAGGATGATGCGACCGCTGCGCACGCGTTCGCCGAATTGGTCCGCGACCTGCCGGAGTTCCTGCCCGTGCCGCTGCGGGCGGCCGCCCGCATAGGCGGGGCCGCCGTGCCCGGAGCACCTGCTCTGACGGTGCCCGTCATCCGGCGGGTGCTGCGCGGGATGGTGGCGCACCTGGTCGTCGACGCCACCGATCGGCGCCTGGGCCGCGCGATCGCGCGGGTGCGGCGGCGCGGATTCGACCTCAACCTCAACCTCCTGGGCGAGGCGGTGCTGGGCGTGCACGAGGCGGACCGCCGTCTGGCGGGGATCGAACGGCTGCTGGCGCGCGACGACGTCGACTACGTGTCGGTGAAGGTGTCCGCCGCCGTCGCGCCGCACTCGCCGTGGGCGTTCGACGAGGAGGCGGCGCATGTCGTCGAGCGCCTGACGCCTCTGTTCCTCGCGGCAGCGCGCTCGCCCGCGCGCACGTTCATCAACCTGGACATGGAGGAGTACCGCGACCTGGACCTCACCGTGGAGGTGTTCACCCGGCTACTCGACGACCCGCGGCTGGCGCGGTGCAGCGCCGGTATCGCGCTGCAGGCCTACCTGCCCGACTCGCTCGGGGCGCTGCGCCGCGTCCACGAGTGGGCCGGTGCGCGGCGGGATGCGGGCGGCGCGCCGGTGAAGGTGCGGCTGGTCAAGGGAGCGAACCTGCCGATGGAGCGGGTGGAGGCGGAGCTGCGCTGCTGGCCGCAGGCGCCCTGGGAGACCAAGCGGAAAACCGACACCCACTACAAGCGGCTGCTCGATGAGGCGCTGCGGCCCGAACGGATCGGCGCGGTGCGCATCGGGGTCGCCGGGCACAACCTGTTCGACATCGCGCACGCGTGGCTCCTCGCCGGGGAGCGCGGAGTCCGCGACGGCGTCGACGTCGAGATGCTGCTGGGCATGGCGCCCGGACAGGCCGAGGCGGTGCGCCGGGACGTCGGCCGACTGCTGCTCTACACCCCGGTGGTGCACCCGGAAGAGTTCGATGTGGCCATCTCCTACCTGGTGCGCCGCCTGGATGAAGGCGCGAGCCCCGAGAACTTCCTGCCCGCCGTCGGCAGGCTGACCGAGGACACGGTGTTCGCCCGCGAGCGCGACCGGTTCCTGGAGTCGCTGGAGCACCTCGACGAGCCGGTGCCCGCTACGCGCCGCACGCAGGACCGCACGGCGCCTGCCCCGGAAGGCGAGGCGGGAGAGCGGTATCCCCGGTTCGCCAACGCGCCGGACACCGACCCCGCCGTCGCCGCGAACCGCCGGTGGATGCGGACCGTACTGGCCCGGGCGGCCGATTCGGACGTCGGAGAGCGGGCGGTGGGCGCGCACACCGTCACCGATCCCGACGACCTGGACCGCATGCTCGCCGACGCGCATCGGGCCGGGCGGTCCTGGGGCGCGTGCCCCGCTGCCGACCGCGCGGCACTGCTGCACCGGGCCGCCGACGCGCTCGAGGGGGCGCGCGGGCGCCTCATCGAGGTGATGGCGGCCGAGGCGGGCAAGACCGCCGCCGAGGCGGACCCGGAGGTGTCCGAGGCGGTCGACTTCGCGCGCCACTACGCGGAAGGGGCGCAGGAGCTCGACGCGATGCCGGGGGCGCGTTTCGTGCCGGTTCCGCTGACGGTCGTCGCCCCGCCCTGGAACTTCCCGGTGGCCATTCCCGCGGGCGGGACCCTCGCCGCGCTGGCCGCGGGGTCGGCCGTCGTGCTCAAGCCCGCGCCGCAGGTGCCCCGGTGCGGCGAAGTCCTCGCGCAGGTGCTGTGGGACGCCGGGATCCCGCGTGACGTGCTGCGGGTCGCCCACGTCGACGAGGAGACGCTGGGCCCTGCGCTGATCACGGATGCGCGCGTGTGCAGGGTGATACTCACCGGCGCCTACGACACCGCGGCGCGGTTCCGTGCGCTGCGTCCGGGCCTGCCGCTTATGGCGGAGACCAGCGGCAAGAACGCCGTCGTCGTCACGCCGTCGGCGGACATGGACCTGGCGGTGCGCGATGTGGTGCACTCCGCGTTCTCCCACGCAGGTCAGAAGTGTTCGGCCGCGTCGTTGGTGATCCTCGTCGGCACTGCCGCGGGGTCGCGCCGGTTCCGGTCCCAGCTGGCCGACGCCGTCCGCTCGCTGCGGGTGGGGCCCGCCGACGACCCGGAGACGCAGATGGGCCCGCTGATCGCCCCGGCCGGCGGCAAGCTGCTCGACGCACTGACGCGCCTGGACCCGGGGGAACGCTGGCTGGTGCGCCCCCGCCGGCTGGACGCCGAAGGACGACTGTGGAGCCCCGGCGTCAAAGAGCGCGTGGCCGCCGGGTCCCGCTCGCACCGCGTGGAGTTCTTCGGGCCTGTGCTGAGCGTGATGACGGCCGGCACCCTCGACGAGGCGGTCGCGATCCAGAACGGCGTCGACTTCGGCCTCACCGCGGGGCTCCACTCGCTGGATCGTACGGAGATCGCGCGCTGGCTCGATACGGTCCAGGCGGGGAACCTCTACGTCAATCGCGGCATCACCGGGGCGATCGTGCGGCGTCAGCCGTTCGGCGGCTGGAAGCGCTCCACGGTGGGCCCGGGATTCAAGGCGGGCGGGCCGAACTATCTTCTGGCGTTGGGCGACTGGGAGACGTCCGAAACCGCGCGATCCGATGTGCACAGCGGTGTGCACGACGGCGACATCGGCGGTCTCAGCATGGAACGCAACATCTTCCGGTACCTGCCGACGACGGTGCACGTGCGCCTGGCGGAGGCCGGAAGCGCCCGCGACCTGGACCGGGTGCTGGCGAGGGCGCGCCGGGTCGGCGCCGCGGTGACGGTGTCGGCACCGCGGGAGGAGACCGATGCCGCGTGGCTCCGGCGGGTGGTGCGCGTACGCCCGGAACGGATCCGATTGATCGGCGGCGACCCGGACACGCTCGCACATGCGCTGGAGGGCGACCCGGCCGTCACCGTCTACGCAGGGCCGGTGACCTGCTCGGACCGCCTGGAGACCCTGCCGTTCGTGCGTGAACAGTCGGTGAGCATCACCGCGCACCGGTTCGGCACGCCGGACCCGGGAACAGCCGGGTGCGGAATGCCGTTGCCGGGAGTGTGACTTCTGCGCAGACCGGCACCCCTGATCACCCGCGACGGCCCGACGGTCTGGTCGACCTCGAGGTGTGGACCGACATCGCCTGCCCCTGGTGCTACATCGGCGCCACCCGGCTGGCGGCAGCACTGGAAGGCTTCGATCGCTCCGACCGCGTGCGGGTGACGTGGCGTTCCTTCGAGCTGAACCCCGAGGCGGAGGCCGGTGCCGGCCGGCGTGAGATCGACGCGCTCGTCGAGGCCAAGGGCATGACACCCGACCAGGTGCGGCACATGTTCGGACAGGTCTCCCAGGTGGCGGCCGGTGACGGGCTGCGCCTGGACTTCGACGCCACGATCTCCGCCAACACCTTCGACGCGCACCGCCTGGTGCACCTGGCGGGGGCGGACACCGCGCTCGCCGGCCGCCTGGTGCGGGCGCTGTACAAGGCGCACTTCACCGACGGGATCGCTGTGGACGACATCGAGGAGCTCGTCGGCATCGCCGCGGCCGAGGGGATGGGCCCCGATGCCGTCCGTGCGGAACTGGCGGACACGGACACCGACGCGGCTGTGGCGGTGCGCGAGGACGAGCTGCTGGCCGCGCGATTCGGCATCACGGGTGTGCCGTTCTTCGTCGCGGACCGTCAGTACGCGGTCTCAGGAGCCCAGCCGGTCGGTGCCGTGACCGCACTGTTGCGAAGGGCGTTCGACGGGCCCGAGGATGGCTGAATGACCGATCTGATGATCCGGAGCCTCACCACCGGCGACGAACTGCGCGCGGCGGACGCCGTATTCCACACCGCGATGGTGGGGCTGCCGGCGCCCGCACCCGACGAGGACCTGGCCGCGGTGCGCGAACCCGGGCGCACGCTCGGCGCGTACACCGGCGACGGACGGCTGGTGGGCGCCACCGACTCCACCTCGGGCACGCTGACCGTCCCCGGTGCGGCGCGCGTCCCGCACGCGGCGGTCACCCATGTGGGCGTGCTGCCGACGGACACGCGCCGCGGCGTGCTCACCGGGCTGATGCGCCGGCAGTTGGACGACTGCCGCTCGCGCGGGGACGTGGTGGCGACGCTGCGTGCCTCGGAGGCGGTGATCTACGGGCGGTTCGGATACGGGATCGCGAACGTCACGCACGCGGTGTCGCTGGACCTGCGGGACGCGGTGCTGCGCCCGACGGCCGACTCCGGTCGGCTACCTGTGCGGATGGTCGCGCCGGATGAGGCGTGGGAGCTCCTGGAAGGCATTGTCGAGGAGCACCCGGTGGGGCGGGCGGGCACGATCAGCCGCGGCAGCCGCTGGTGGCGGGGCCGGCGCAGCCGGCCGCAGTCCGCGCCGCGCTATACGGCGGTGTGCGGTGAACCCGGGGCCGAGAGCGGTTTCGTCACCTATCGGCCGCTGGACACGTCCACGTGGTTCACCAGCCGCGACCGCACGATCGTCGTCACCG
>CAYVJJ010000050.1:0-13058 GCA_964451655.1 uncultured Mycobacteriaceae bacterium
CGGCCCCGTGTCCGCCGGCCCCGTGTCCGCCGGCGTCGGCCTGCACCGCCGTCTCGACGAAGTCGATCGGCGCCCCCGGGTATGCGGTGGCCGTCAGACGGAAGTCCACCCGGTCCGGATACAGGCCACGCAGACGCCGCGCCGCCTCGATGCCCGCGAGAGCCAGCAGCGGACCGTGCACCACCAGCCCGGGATGCCCTTCCACCCGGGTCGCATAGTCCCGGTCGTAGTGGATGCGGTGCGGGTTGTAGGTGAGCGCGCTGGTGAGCATGAGCAGCCGCTCGTCAGGCTCCAGACGCAGCACCGGAACGTTCCCATGCCCGGTCGTACCGTCATCGGCCGCGCGTGCCGGCGAAGCCGCGGGCGCGGGGCCGCGGACGTCGTCGGGCATCCGGTAGACGATGTCGCGCTCATCCACCAGCCGCAGCCGCCCGTCCACAGCGAACTCGTGCCGCTCGGTGACCAGCAGCAGCCAGCCGCTGCGACCGTGACGTGTCCGCACCGACTGCACCGCGCTGGTGCGGCGGACCGTGTCGCCGATACGCAGCGGTGCATGCACCGTCAGGCGCGCGCCGCCGAACATGCGCCGGCGCCGCGGGATCGGCGGCAGCAGCGCACCGCCGCGCGGGTGCCCGTCCTCGCCCAGTTCGTCGATGCGCGGGCTGTCGCGCAGATACACCTCGTGCCACAGCGGCGGGAGCGCGCCGCCCGGACCGGGCGGGTCGGCGCCGAGCAGTGCGGCCAGTGCACCGGCCGGCCACGGCCCCAGCGCCTCCTCGGCCGTCTCCGGCTCCGGACGCCAGTTCCGGGCCAGGTCCGAGAACACCCCGGGCGCGGCCCCGCCGTCCACTGCGCTCATTGCACCACTCCCTCCGCGCGCAACCGCGCGATCGTGTCTCCTGACAGCCCCAGCCCGGCCAGCAGCGTGTCCGTATGCGCGCCGAGCCCCGGCACGTCGCCCATCGCCGGCTCGGCCCCTTCGAACCCGACCGGCGGCAGCACCGCGTCCACGGGCCCCGCGGGTGTGCCGACGCTGCGCCACCGGTCCCGTTCCGACAGCTGCGGGTGCGCCACCAGGCCCGCCACGTCACGCAGCCGGGCCGCCGCGATGCCGGCCTCGGCGAGCAGCTCCAGCAGTTCGTCGGTGGTGTGCCGGCGCGTCGCCTCCGCGACCGCCTCGTCGACCTCGGCGCGCCGGCGCACGCGCTCGACATTGGTGGCGTACCGCGGGTCGTCCGCCAGGGCGGGCCGCCCCAGTACCCGCGCGGTGAGCGCGCGCCAGCCGTCGTCGTTCTGCACCCCGATCAGCACCTCACCGTCGCGCGTCGGGAACCCGTTGTAGGGGGCGATCGACTGGTGGCCGATCCCGGTGCGGGCCACCGGGCTGCCCGTGTACAGCGCGGTGTACATCGGATAGCCCATCCACTCGACGAGGGCGTCGAACATCGAGACCGTCACGTGCGCCCCCTCGCCGGTCCGCTCGCGGCGCAGCAGCGCCGCGAGCACCCCCGAACACGCGTACATCGCCGCCGCGATGTCCGCGGCGGGGACGCCGGCCTTCGCCGGGCCGTCGGGCGTGCCGGTGACGGCGATGAGTCCGGTCTCCGACTGGACCAGCATGTCGTAGGCCTTCCGGTCCCGATACGGCCCCGCGTCGCCGTAGCCGGACATGTCCACCGCCACCAGCGGGGGCCCGCCCGCACGCAGCGGATCCGCGCGCAGCGCGTCGGCGCCCAGGCCCAGGCGCCCGGCCGCCCCCGGGGCGAGGTTCTGGACGAACACGTCCGCCTCGGAGATCAGCCGCCGCACCAGCTCCACCCCCTCGGGGTGCTTGACGTCGACGGCCAGCGATTCCTTGCCGCGGTTCAGCCACACGAAATGCGCGGCGAGCCCGCGCACCGCGGTGTCGTAATGGCGCGCGAAGTCGCCGCGCCCGGGCCGCTCGATCTTGATCACCCGCGCCCCCTGGTCCGCCAGGTGCCGCGTGGCGAGCGGAGCGGCGACGGCCTGCTCGAGCGCCACCACGGTGACACCGTCGAGCGGCAGCATCCCCGTGCCTCCCGCCGCACCCGTCGCCGAGGCATCCATCCTGTTCGTCCCGCCTTCCGTTTCGTACCGCCCTCCGTCCGCGCCGCATGCGGTGCCGCCTGTCGTCCGACCGCCGCGGATGCTGTCGTGGTCAGTGCCCGCTGCGCCGCAGGGTGACGCGGTAGGTGTAGCGCTCCGGGAGGAAACGGCTCACCGCGAGCTCCACCGCCCGTCCCCGCGCGTCGGAGTACAGACGGTCGGTCCGCAGCACCGGGTGCCCGGGTTCGCAACCGAGCGCCTCCGCCGCCCGTGCGGACGCCGAGTCCACCGTGATCGACTGCGCCGCCTCCACGATGGGGTCGGGCAGGTGCGGTTCGAGCAACCCGATGATGGTGTGCGCACCCACGGCGCCGGCCTGGAGCCTGCGGTCTCCGCGGACCGACTCTGCGGCGCCGGGCGCCAGCCACGCCGTGGTGAGCACGAACGGGACGCCGTCGTGCAGACGCCGGAACGTGACCGTGTCCACAAGGTCCGTGTCCAGCCCGAGCCTGCCCGCCGCGCCTACGTCGACCCGCTTCTCCAGGGGCCGGACCACCTCCATCTCGGTGTCCGCGGACAGGCTCATCAGGTCCTCGATCGACCCGAGCTGGCGCAGATACCGTTCGCCGGACGGCGCCGCGAACGTCCCCCGCCCGGGGATCCGGTGGACGGCGCCTTCCGCCACGAGGTCCTGGAACGCCCGGCGCACCGTGTGCCGGCTGACGCCGTGGTGTTCGGCGAGCCGGGCCTCGGTGGGCAGCGGAACTCCGCCGGGGTAGTCACCCGCCGCTATCCGCCGCCGCAGTTCCGTCGAGACGCGCAGGTGCGCAGGTTGTTTCGTCGGCCCCTTGCCGCTGCTGGACGCGCCGCTCCTAGAGTCCGCCACGGCCCACCAGCTGGCCCACGATGACGTTGCGCTGCACCTCGTTGGTGCCCTCGCCCACGATCATCAGCGGCGCATCGCGGAAGTAGCGCTCCACGTCGAACTCGGTGGAGTACCCGTAGCCGCCGTGGATGCGCACCGCGCCGAGCGCGATGTCCATCGCCGCCTCCGAGGCGTAGAGCTTGGCCATGCCCGCCTCCATGTCGCACCGGTCCCCGCTGTCGTAGCGCTCGGCGGCGTATCGGGTCAGGCTGCGTGCCGCGGTGAGCCGGGTAGCCATGTCCGCGAGCTGGTTTCCCACCGCTTGATGCTTCCAGATGGGTTTGCCGAAGGTCTCGCGCTGCTGCGCATAGGCGAGTGCGTCCTCCAGGGCCGCTGCGGCGACGCCGAGGGCGCGGCACGCCACCTGGATGCGCCCGGTCTCGAGCCCCTTCATCATCTGCGCGAACCCCTTGCCCGGTTCGCCGCCGAGGACCGCCGAGGCCGGCACCCGGTAGTCGTCGAAGGACAGCTCGCATGACTCGACGCCTTTGTATCCGAGCTTCGGCAGGTCGCGCGAGACCGTCAGCCCGGGACCGTGTTCCGCCAGGACCACCGAGATCCCGGCGTGCCGGGGCTCCGCCGCGGGGTCGGTCTTGCACAGCAGCGCGATCAACCCGGATCTCCGGGCGTTGCTGATCCACGTCTTGCCGCCGTTGACCACCAATTCGTCGCCGTCCCGGCGGGCGGTGGTGGTCATCGCCTGCAGGTCGGAACCGCCGCCCGGCTCCGTCAGGGCCATCGTGGCGCGCAGCTCCCCCGTCGCCATGCGGGGCAGGTACCGCCGCTTCTGCTCCCCGGTGCCGAACAGCGTCAGCAGTCTGGCCACCACCGTGTGCCCGCCCATGGCGCCGGCCAGGCTCATCCATCCGCGGGAGAGCTCCTCGGTGACACGTGCATAGCAGGGCATCGACACCGGGGACCCGCCGTACTCCTCGGGGACCGCGAGCCCGTATATGCCGATGGCCTTCATCTGCCCGATCCACCGCTCCGGGTACTCGTCCGCGTGCTCGACCTCCCGCACGGCCGGTCGCACCTCGCGGTCGATGAACGCGCGGACCGTCTCGACCAGCAGCGCCTCGTCCTCGCCCAGACGCCCCAGCGCGTTGGCCGGCCCCGGATCCTCCACTGTGCCCACGCGCTGCCCTCCGCACTCGATCCGGCACTTTGTACGCACATTTTCTGTATTTGTACGGTCGATGTCAACATCCGCCGGACGGGCCGGCACGCAACCCCACCCGACCCCCACCCGCGGGAGGGGCACCGATTCGGGCGGCCGAGGCCTCGGGCCGCGCCACGCACCGTCCCACTGTGCGGAACCCGCACACACTGTCTGCGCCGGTCAACGCCGGGAAACACAGCCGCCCGCCGAGGCCGTGGCGGCGCCGGCCAGCGGTTCTATAACCTGTTCTATATGACCGAGCAGCAGTACGACATCGTGATCGTCGGCAGCGGCGCCGCAGGCATGACAGCCGGCCTCGCCGCGGCCAGGAACGGTCTGCGAGCCGTCATCATCGAAAAGGCCCCCCACTACGGCGGCTCGACCGCACGTTCCGGCGGCGGCGTCTGGATCCCCAACAACGAGGTGCTGCGCCGCGACGGCGTCCAGGACACCCCGGAGGCGGCACGCACGTACCTGCACTCCATCATCGGCGACACCGTCGCGCCCGAGCGCATCGACACCTATCTCGAGCGCGGCCCGGAGATGCTCTCGTTCGTCCTGGCGAACTCGCCGCTCGAGCTGCGCTGGGTGACGGACTACTCCGACTACTACCCCGAGGCGCCCGGCGGCCGCCTCGGCGGACGCAGCGTGGAACCCGTGCCGTTCGACGGCCACACGCTCGGCGACGAGTTGCAGAACCTCGAGCCCGACTACGTCAAGGCCCCGCCGAACTTCGTCATCACCCAGGCCGATTACCGCTGGCTCAACCTGCTCATGCGCCACCCGCGCGGACCGCTGCGGGCGGCGAAGGTGGGGCTGCGCTTCCTGACCGCCAAGGCCCGGAAGAAGCACCTGCTGGTGCGCGGACAAGCGCTGGTGGCGGGCATGCGGGGCGGACTGCTGCAGGCGGGCGTCCCCATCCGGCTGAGCACCGAGCTCACCGATCTGGTCACCGAGGACGACAAGGTCACCGGCGTGAAGGTGCGCACGGCCGACGGCGGCGAAGAGACCATCGGCGCACGCCACGGCGTGATCCTGGCGTCGGGCGGTTTCGAGCACAACGCGGAGATGCGCCGCAAGTACCAGCGCGCCCCCATCGGCTCCGACTGGACCGTCGGCGCCGCCGCCAACACCGGCGGCGGCATCGAGGCGGCCCTCCGGCTGGGCGCCGACATCGACTTCATGGACGACGCCTGGTGGGGGCCGTCGATGCCGCTCACCGGCGGACCGTGGTTCGCGCTGTCCGAGCGCAGCCTTCCCGGCTGCATCATGGTCAACGAGCGCGCGCAGCGGTTCGTCAACGAATCCGCGCCCTACGTCGAGGCCACGCACGCGATGTACGGCGGCGAGTGGGGCCGCGGCGAGGGTCCGGGCGAGAACATCCCCGCCTGGCTCATCCTGGACACGCGCTACCGCAACCGCTACTCGTTCGTGGGCATTCCGCCCCGCCAGAAGCTGCCCGGGCGCTGGTTCAAGTCCGGCGTGATCGTCAAGGCCGGCAGCGTCGCCGAACTCGCCGGGAAGATGGGCGTCCCGGCCGACGCGCTGCAGGAGACGGTGTCGACGTTCAACGGGTTCGCCCGCGACGGCAAGGACCCCGACTTCCACCGCGGCGAGAGCGGCTACGACCACTACTACGGCGACCCGCTCAACAAGCCCAACCCGTCCCTGGGCGAGATCAGCAAGCCGCCCTACTACGCCATCAAGATGGTCCCGGGTGACCTCGGCACCAAGGGCGGGGTCATGACCGACACCGAGGGCCGCGTCCTCCGCACCGACGGCACCGCGATCGAGGGCCTCTACGCGTCCGGCAACTGCAGCTCGCCCGTCATGGGCCACACCTACGCGGGCCCCGGCGCCACGATCGGGCCGGCCATGACGTTCGCCTACCTGGCGGTGCTCGATCTCGCGAAGAAGGCCCAGCAGACAGGAGAGAAGACCAGTGCCCATTGATCCGAAGGTCGCCGTAGGCGCCGAGTTGCCGTCCCAGGAGTTCTCCTGGAACAGCTCGGACGTGCAGCTCTACCACCTGGGGGTGGGCGCCGGCGGCCGCCCCACCGATCCGACGGAGCTGCGCTATCTGCGCGACGACGAGTCCCAGGTCCTGCCCACGTTCGCCACCGTCGCGGCCACCTTCCACGCGTCCGAGCCGCCGAAGGTGCAGTTCCCGGGGATCGACATCGACCTGGCGAAGGTGGTGCACGGCAGCCAGGAGGTGACCGTGCACCGCCCCATCCCGGCCAACGGCAGCGGCAGCACCACCACCCGGATCGCCGAGGTGTGGGACAAGGGCAAGGCCGCCGTCATCGTGCAGGAGGCTGAAACGGTCGACGCCGACGGCGCACCGCTGTGGACGGCGCGCTCGTCGATCTTCGCCCGCGGTGAGGGCGGCTTCGGCGGTGAACGCGGACCGTCGGAGAAGGTCGAGCTGCCCGAGCGCGAACCGGACGCCGTCGTGGATGCGCCGATCCTCCCCCAGCAGGCCCTGCTCTACCGGCTGTGCGGCGACCGCAACCCGCTGCACTCGGATCCGGAGTTCGCCAAGGCGGCCGGGTTCGACAAGCCGATCCTGCACGGACTGTGCTCCTACGGCATCGCCTGCAAGACCGTGGTCGATGCGATGCTGGGGGGCGACACGGCCCGGGTGAAGGGCTTCAAGGCGCGCTTCGCCGGCATCGTGTTCCCCGGCGAGACGCTCCGTGTGCGCATGTGGCGCGAGGGCGAGCAGATCCTCGTCTCCGCCGTGGTGCCCGAGCGCGACGAGGCGCCCGCCCTCGCGGATGTGGTGCTCACCGTCGCCGGGTAGTCCCTTCCGACCCGCCGCCGGGGCGCGTTTTCCGACCCACTCGGAAAACGCGCCCCGGCGTTTTTCCTCGTACACAAGTCCGCTGCACACGCGGACTACTCAACCGCTTGACAAGCGTCGACAGGAGGAGCATTCTGAAGCCGTTGCAACAACGGCGGGATGCGCCGACGGCGCCGAACGCAGAACGTGACCGCGGACTCTCAGTCACGCGGTCGGCATCGGTGCCTCAGCGCATCCGGACAGGTGACCCTTCCAGTGGTCACGCGGTGATGCATGGCATGACGCAGGAATCCCGCACGAATGGGGTATGAATTCCCATCCATTGCGAGGATTCCATGCGTATTACCGTCAATATCACCGTCAACACGGCTTTCATCGCTGCATTCCTCCAGGGGGCTCGCCCCCTATACAAGTGAGGATCCGGACGCAGAATCAGCCGGAACAATAGAATACCTATCCGGAACATTCGAATACATATGCCGGCTCCTGCGGTCTCCGCCGGAGCCGGGATCACGAAAAACCGAATGCATTAGGACACGACACCGACACCACGTAAAGGAGCCGCCGACACCGCGATCGACCAGCCGCCGCAATCCTCCGACGAAAGCCCCCCAGGGATTCCCCTGGGGGGCTCATTCGTCCCCCACCCATCCGCACCGGAATACCACGACCACACATACGGGAATCCACCATCCCCTCACCCCTCAGGAGCGATCATGAGCACCGACATCCACGACCTCGACCCCGACGGCTGGCCCGAGGACTGGCAGCCCTTCGACGACGAAGGCCGGCTGGTGGAGCCGTGCGGCTGCACCTTCCTCGTCATCCCCGAGGGCGAGGCCGTACCCGAGATGTTCTGCAGCGACGAGTGCGAGGCCGCGTGGCACGCAGAGGATCACCGGCTCGACCTCGAATGGGAATTCGACAGCATGGTCTATGAGGCGCTCATGCTCGAGCTCAGGCGCTTCCGATCCATGTCGGAGATCCACGCAGCGGCCGCGATGACACCGAGAAGACCGTCGGAGGACGTCATCGAAGAGTCCCACCAGATCTACCGCTATCTGGCCGACGGCATGGGGCGCATGCCGTGGTTCATGTGGATGGCGGAGCACGCGGACGCGATCGGCGATCTGCGGCTGCCGTGGCCGGTGATCATCGACTCGGTCATCGCGCAGAACGAGTACATGGCCGAGCTGCGCCCGGACGGGCTGCGGCTGGTCGACAACGTCGATGCCTCCACCAACAGGTACTTCCAGGCGCTGCTGGGGTCTATCTGGCCCGATCCCGAGTGAGCGCACCGTGAGCGCACGCCGACCGGCGGGGCGCACGCCCCGAGCGGCATGGGGCACGCGCCCCCGCCGGCGTCGCGGGCAGACGGCGGTCAGGGCACGACGATCTCCGCGGACATCGGAATGCTCGGGTGATCGGTGCGCATCGTCAACCGCACGCGGCCGGGGCCCGTCTGCGCGTGCACGAGTTGCTGGACGGTGCTGGGGGTATCGGCCGGCACGAACCTGCTCACCGTGCCGGTCTGACCGGTGTCGAGGTTGTGCCAGTCGATGATCGCCGTCTGGTCGCAGCCCAGCACGGTCGATCCCCACTCACCCAGCGGCGCGTAGCCCTGGGCGAGGTTCATCTCGATACCGTGCACCATCCCCGGCGCGGCGCTGTACTCCCACAGCGGACCGTCGAATGCGGTGGCTCTGGTCATGCGGAGGATGCCTGCGCAGAACCCGTCCCCGAGCGTCGGCACCGGCAGCATCTCGGCGTGCGCCATCGCGCACGATCGCGGGCCCGTGTTCGACCAACCGAGCATGCAGGGGTCCGCGGCGACGTCAGCGCCGGCCGTACCGGGTGCCGCGACCGACACCGCGGCGGTGACAAGCCCGGCGCCGACGGCCGCCGCGGCTCTGCGCAATCCGTTCATACCCGTCTCATCGGGGAATCCGCACCGCCGTTACCACCGCATTCGCACCGTGGCAGGTCCCAGCGGGCCGTCGCTAAGCAGAGGTGCGGCTCGCCGCCCCCGCGTCCACCGGCACGACGATCCCCGAGATGTGCGCACTGGCCTCGTCCGTAAGGAAGAGCACGGCACGGGTCACCTCGAACGGGTCGAGCACCGCGATCGGCTGCGCATGCAGTTGCTGGAGCACCGGCGCCACGTCGTCCCATGTCGGCCCGTCCAGATCCGGGCGCACCACGTCGTAGAGGCGCTGGTTGCGGACCATAGCGGTGTCGATGTTTCCGGGAGCGACCGCGTTGACCGTCACCCCTTGGGGCGCCAACTCCTGCGCGGCCGACTTCGTCATGCCGATCACGCCCCACTTCGAGGCGCAGTATGCGGCCTGGTTGGGCGCCGAGCTGCGGCCCATCATCGACGAGACGGTGACGATACGGCCGTAGTTGCGCCGCGCCATCCCCGGGGCCACCGCGGCGAGCGTGTTGAAGACGCCGTGCAGGTTCGAGCCGACCACGTCGTCCCACACCTCTTGGGAGTGTCCGGTGATCGGCGACATGCCCGACACCCCGGCGTTCGCGACGGCGATGTCGACGCTGCCGAGCTCCCGCTCCGCCCGTGCCACGAGCGACTCGAGCGCGCCACGGTCACGGGTGTCGACCTTCTCCGAGATCACCGTGCGGCCGAGCGCCTCGATCTGCCGGACGGTCTCGGTGAGGTCGTCCTCGGTGGCCAGCGGATACCCGACGCCCGGCTGATCCTCGCAACGGTCGCAGATCACCACGTCCGCTCCCCGCTCCGCATAGGCCAGCGCGTGGACGCGGCCCTGCCCCCGCGCAGCACCCGTGACCAGGGCCACCTTACCGTCGAAAGAGGCGTTTTCGCTGCTCATACCGCTCCTCGTACATGATGATCTCCGCGGTCCGGCCGCCGGGCGCGGCCCGCGGCGGCACCGATGCGGGCGCCGCCGCCTGCGAGGCTAAGCAGTCCCACGTCCGGTGTCGACGCGCCCTGTCACCCACCGGGACGATGCGGACACGCCGACATCGCCTGTCGGTGCCGTTACCTCCGGGTAGATTTGACGGTGGTGGGACCCGTTGAGGAAGGGTGACGCTGTGGCACGAATGCGATCCGTATCCCCTGCACCGCGATTCCCCGGGGGCGGCTTCCGGGCCGAGTGGCCGGCGGTCCGCTGATGCTGGAGCTGCACAGGGACAGGGACTCGTCGCGGTACCGATCGGCGGAACGCCCGCGCCTGTGGGCGGTGTGGTCGGCCGCCCTCACGCCCGTCGTCCTCGTCGGCGGCTGGCTGATCGCCGCCGCCGTCCAGCCCCCCGGCTACGACCCCGTGGAGCAGACCATCAGCGTGCTCTCGGGGGAAGGTGCCGCACACCGCTGGATCATGACGCTCGCGCTCTTCCTCGTGGCCATCGGGTACTTCCTCACTTCCACAGGTTTGCGCGCCGTGCATCCGGCTGCACGCACAGTGCTGCTGGCGGCCTCCATCGCCGGGTTCGGCGTGGCGCTGTTCCCGCAGCCGCCCACCGGCAGCACCTTCGATCACATGGCCTTCGCCGTCGCCGGCGCCGCTCTTCTGCTCGCCTGGCCGTTCATGATGGCGTTCACGCGCCCCTCGGTGCCCGTCCCCTGGGGGGACGGGTCGTCGACGTCGTTCTGGGAGCAGGTCCTCAGCCGCCATGGGACGATCGCTGTCGGGGTCGTCGTCGCGGGCGCGGTGCTGGCCTTGTTCATCTGCGCGCAGACCGGGGCGTACCTGGGGGTCGCCGAGCGTGTCTGCACCTTCGTGCAGTCGCTGCCGCCGCTGCTGTTCGCCGTGGGGCTGCGCTCCCTGATACCCCCGTCACCGGCGCCCGCCGAGGCCGTCCTCGGCGACCCCGCCCGCAGCCAGAACACCCTCGACCACGGCGCCCTCGACACCGGCATGGCGGACGCCGCAGCACCGGGGGACACCGCTCCCGACGACGTACGGGGTCGCGCACCCCTGGACACCACCGCCCTCGACGGCACCGGCTGCGGCGATGACGTCACGGGACGGTGCACCGACGACGATTGACCGGAGCGGGTCCGTCCCGTATCCGCCCGACGCAGTGACGCGCGCCGGGCGTCACCGGTCACCGCTCGGCCTGTGCGGACAGCGCGGCCCTGCCGAACCACGCCCACCAGAGCACACCGAGCGAGAAGACCCACGTGGCCGCCACGATCGCGGCCTCGATCGCGCCGGCCGAGCCGCGGGTGAAGACACCGTGCTCGATGTCGTAGAGCAGGTCCATGCTGCCGAGGAACACACCGGCGGAGCCCGCGGCGATCAGCCAGAAGGCGGCCGCCGGCGACCGCCGCGCCAGGTGCACCAGGGCGAGCAGGCAGCACAGCGCCAGCCACGAATCCGCCAACGGAAAGGCGTTCTCGAAGTCCCGGTAGGCCTGGGTGTCCTCGCTGGCGATGACCTCGGGCCGGGCGAACCACAGCGCCCAATATGCGGCCACCAGCACGATCACCAGGGCGAGCGCCGTCATCACCACCCGGCGGATCGGCGCGTGGTGCCGCTCGAGCGCCGCGCTGACCGCTGCGCCTCCGTTCATGCCGGAGACGCCGGGGCGCCCTGAATCCGAACGAACGGCCGCGCTTCCTCCACCGCGTAGGCCGTCTCCAGCAGACGCGCCTCCGAGCCCAGGGGTCCGGCGATCTGGACGCCGATGGGAGTCCCCTGCGCGCTGAGCCCGAACGGCAGCGACACCGCAGGGTCGCCGGTGGCGTTCTGCAGTGGCGTGAACCCCACCCAGTCCAGCAGACGCGCCATGATCGTCTCGTACGGCAACGTCGGATCCAGGTGCCCGATCCTCGGCGTGACGTGGCTCACCGTCGGCGTCAGTACAAGGTCGTAGTCCCTGTAGATCCTGCGCGACCGTGCCGCGGACGCGCGGAGCCGGGCGATGGACGCGGGCAGCCGGTAGGCATGGCGCAATGTATAGCCGGCGAACCCGCGGGTCAGCGACTCGGTACGGCGCCAGTCGAAAGACTTGTTGAAGGTGTGTGTGCCGGTGGCGTTCAGGTACAGGAACAGCATCCCGTAGTACGTCTTGAAGTCGTCGACGAAGCTCGCGGGCACCGGGGGCGCGATTTCCTCCACGTGATGCCCCATCGATTCGAGCAGCGCCGCCGCCTCGCGCACCGCCGCCGCAGTCTCCTCGTCGGTCCGCGTGAACAACGACTCCGTCACCAGCGCCACCCGCTGAGGTCCGGTGCCCGGGCCCCGGACGTCGCCGATCGGCGGGAGCGAGTGCCGCGGGTACAACCGCTCCACCTCCCGCAGATAGGCCGCCGTGTCCCGCACCGACCTGGTCAGCACACCGTCGCACACGACCCGGACGGGCATGTGCTGCGACATCTCGTCCTGCGGCACGCGCCCACGGCTGGGCTTGAGCCCCACGAGCCCGCAGGCGGCGGCAGGGATCCGCAACGAGCCGCCGCCGTCATTGCCGTGCGCGAAGGGCACCACGCCGCCGGCCACCATCGCCGCGGCACCCGCCGACGAGCCTCCCGCCGTGTGGTCGGTGTGCCACGGATTGCGCACGGTCCGGCCGGGGGATTCCGCGCTGGCGGAGACTCCGTATTCCGGCATCTGCGACTTGCCCAGGCTCACTGGGCCAAGCCGGAAGAACGCTTCGGCGAAGCCCCCGTCGACCGGTGCCGGCGTCGCCTCGAAGGCGGCGCAGCCATGCTGGGTCGGCAGTCCTGCCACATCCGAGTTGTCCTTGATGAAGGTCGGAACCCCGGCGAAGAACCCGCGCGGATGCCCTTCCGCTCGTCGCCGTGCCCGCGTGAAGTCCTCGCGGGCGATGGCGCCGACCACCGGATCGATCAGCTCCGCCCGGCGGATCGCGGCCTCCACCGCCTCCGCCGCCGACACCCGCCCCGTGCGGATCGCTTCGGCGACGCCTGTCGCATCGAGCTCGCCCATCGCGTCGTCGGTGAACGCGTGGATCCGCCGTCCGTGGGTACGGGATTCAACCATTCCGACAAACTAACCGAACATTGACGGCCGTTCAATAGTGTGGATCGCGCGGGCCTGCCGGCGTGTGGGTGGGCGGCGGGTGCTGCGTGTGTCCGCCCCCGGTCAGACACC
>CAYVJJ010000051.1:0-12915 GCA_964451655.1 uncultured Mycobacteriaceae bacterium
CAACTTCATCTTCCGCACCCGCGAGTTCGAGCAGATGGAGATGGAGTTCTTCGTCGCACCGGGCGACGACGAAGAGTGGCACAAGTACTGGATCGACGAGCGCTTCCGCTGGTACACGGACCTCGGCATCAACAAGGACAACCTGCGGCTCTACGAGCACCCGGCCGAGAAGCTCTCGCACTACTCCAAGAGCACCATCGACATCGAGTACCGCTTCGCGTTCGCCGGCAGCGAGTGGGGGGAGCTCGAGGGCATCGCCAACCGCACCGATTTCGACCTGTCGACCCACAGTGAGCATTCAGGTACGGACCTGAGCTTTTACGACCAGGCCGCAGGGGAGCGTTACACGCCGTATGTCATCGAGCCGGCGGCCGGGCTGGGCCGTTCCCTGATGGCGTTCCTCGTGGACGCCTACACCGAGGACGAGGCGCCCAACGCCAAGGGCGGCGTGGACAAGCGCACGGTGCTGCGTCTGGACCGCCGCCTGGCCCCTGTGAAGGCGGCCGTGCTGCCGCTGAGCCGCAATGCGGATCTCACGCCCAAGGCCAAGGATCTGGCGCAGCGGTTGCGGCAGAACTGGAACGTCGAGTTCGACGACGCCGGCGCGATCGGGCGCCGTTACCGTCGCCAGGACGAGATCGGCACGCCGTTCTGCATCACCGTCGACTTCGACACCCTCGACGACCAGGCGGTGACCATCCGCGAGCGGGACACCATGGAGCAGGAGCGCATCGCACTGGACCAGGTGGAGGGCTACCTGGCCCAGCGGCTCATCGGCAGCTGAGGTCGTCGCCGGAGGACCGCTCCACTCGGG
The DNA here is from genome assembly GCA_964451655.1 of uncultured Mycobacteriaceae bacterium. GTDB lineage: Bacteria > Actinomycetota > Actinomycetes > Mycobacteriales > Mycobacteriaceae > Tomitella. Next base: position 815 of record CAYVJJ010000051.1, read on the forward strand.
CGGCGCGGGGCATGGGTGCCTGCAGGAACCGGTCGACCACGGTCGCCGCATGCAGGTGGCGCAGGCCGCGTATCCGGGTCGGATCATGCCCGGTGATCTTGGCGATGCGCTTGAGCCGGTGATCGACCGTGTTCGGGTGCAGCCCCAGCGCGGTCGCGGTGCGGCGGCGGTCGAGGTCGTTGCCGATGTGGACCCCGAGGGTCTCGATCAGCCCCGCATTGTCCTCCAGCGCATCGAACACCTCCGCCAGCCTGTCCCGGCCCGGGCCCGGGCGGGTCAGCTGGAATTCCACGGCGAGGTCGCTGAAGGTGTAGACCCCGGCGGGGTACCGCAGCCGGGTGACGATCCGCGCGAGCTCGCGGGTGTCGTCGACGGCGCCGGGCACCCGGCCCGCCGACGCGACGGCGGCGGTGACGGCTGTGATGTCCGTTTCCAGGACTGAGTTGATCTCCCGCAGCGCGCGCCGCAATGCCTCCACGGGCGCCTGTGTGAACAGCAGGCCGCGGTGCGGGCGGGGGGCGACGTGCGTGGTGGGGAACGCGGAGCGGATCTGGCGGCAGGCCTCGGCCAGGTCGTGCCCCGCCTTGATCGCGATGTGCGGTGGGAGCGCGCCCGGCGCCCCCGCCCGAGTCCCGCCGGGCGCCGGCGGCAATGCGGAGTCCGCGGCGGGCCACGGGTCCACCACCAGCCGTACGACGAGGTAACCGTGCGCCCGGTCACCTGATGGTGCACGCCCGGACAGCAGTTCCTCCGCCGGCGACGGCGCGGTGCGCCCTCCGTCGGCCGCCCCGGCGGCATCGATGTAGCAGATCGGGATGAGGGTGTGGATGTGCTGGGAGTAGGCGAAGAGGCGGTCATGGATCTCCGGCAGGTCCTGACCGGCGCGGACTTCCGCCGGAGCGAGGACGGCGGCGCGCACCGCCGTGACGGTTTCGTCGGCCAGGGCCAGCATCGCTCCGATGGGGACCCCCGAGCGTGCAGTGTCCGCGATCAGCGTGAGGATGCCGGATAGCTCGTCCTCCGCAGGCAGCGGTCCCCCGTCGAGGTGGCGGGCGGCGAGCCGGATCCCCGCCGCCAGGGAACGGACTATGTCGGCGTGCACGTCCGCCATCCGGTAGCGACGGTAGTCCGGGGCGGACTCGGCATAGCGCCGTAGGACGTCCTGTGCGAGGGCTGTGGAATCAGCCAGGGCGAGCGAGGCCGGACGCCCGTTGAGCATCGTCGTGCAGGCGCGGCCCGTTGCGGTTCGTGACACATCGACCCCCCGTGGTCGGTTGCTCGTGGTCATCGGCAGGGATGCCGGGACGGGTCCGCCGGCCGGTGGCTGTGGCCGTGGCCGTGGCCGTGGCTCCCGGAGGAGCGCTCCATCGTCACCTGACGCATGACCGTTACTGAAAGTGATTCGAATCACAAAGCCAAGCGCAGTGTATAGGACGTACGACCTGATGGCCAGGAATTGTTCACGTCATTGCATATGGGGCCGGGGGCGGTCGGTGCAACCCGCGATGTGAGAGGTCACACCGTGCTTTGGGACTTCTCTGAATGACCGTCTCCAAGCCTTACGGGACCGACGGTCGGGCCGATAGAACTGACCGCGGTGCACAGCACCAGACAGATATCCGCTACGAAAGGCAACCACGTGAACAACGGCCAGAACAACGGCGTCATCGCGGTCATGCTCGAGACCCTGCTCCAGCTCGTCAACGCCGGCAGCAGCGGAACGGGCTCGCAGGACGGCGGCGGCCTCTTCGCCAGCTAGGGTCCCGTTCCAGGCGGAGGCGCCGGGTCGCGGTGGTGCGACGTCGAAGGATCTCGCAGTTCACCGATGCCCGGCCGCCCGGCCCGGCGCCCCGCACGCACATTCCATAGGAGCATCCGTGATCAACGGTCCGACCAGCGGCGCTGTCGCCGTCGTTTCGAACATCATCCTGCAGCTGTTCAACATGGGGAGCAGCTCGGTAGGCAACGGCAACGCCGCCACGGTGCCGGACGGGGGCGGTGCGGTCGACCCCTCGGCGCAGGCGGGCCCGGTCTAGGGGCGCCGGGCCGTCCGATGCGGCAGGCTTGACCGCCCCGGATCGGACGGCCCGCTTCCGCAGTTTCCGCAAGCACACCGATAGAAAGCAGGATCCAGTGCCCGACAACGTCATCGCGGGTGATACACCGGTCACCGTCAACGTGATCTTCCAGCTCTTCAGCGCCGGCAGCAGTACTGCGCTGGCACAGTCGGGACTGGGGAGCACCGACCTGGGCCTGGGCAGTTCCGGCCTGGGCAGTTCCGGACTCTCCGATTCGCTCGCCGGACTCGGCTGATCCCGCAGGGCGGCCGGCCCGTCAGGCCGGTCGGCGGCCGGCCGGTCCCGGGCGACCGGTCCTCGCGCCGCCCCGACCGTGCCCCTGCACGGTCGGGGCGGCGTCCTGCGTCCGTCCACCGCGGTGGCCGTGGTCGTCCGGGGCGGGAGAGAGAAGGAACATCGCGAAACGCCGGTCCGGGGCGAGACGCTGCTCCATCTCGTAGCCGGGCCAATAGTGCACGATGTCGGCCCAGAACCGGGCGCGCTCCTCGTCAGTCACACGGTGCACCCGCATGACCGAGGAACGGGCGCCTACACGGACGGAAGCCCGGTCCACGGCGCCGAGATTCCACGCCCAGGCGGGGGTCCTGGCCCGGCCCCAGTTCGATGCGGTGACGATGAATCCGTCCTCGAACGGCACCGCCAGCAGTGCGGTGGTGCGGGGGATGCCCGTACGGCGGCCGGGCACCGTGATCTGCACCGACGGCAACCCGGCGATACCGACCAGGCTCATCCTGTTGCCGGTTCTGCGCCGCAGGAAAGATTCGACCGCGATGATCACCGACGCCAGACGCATGAGCCAAGGCTGGCTGCCCAGCAGCCGTGCGAGCGCGGGCAACGGGCCGCGCGGGCGGCGTACGCGGGGATGCGGCATCGCAGGTCCTCCGGGTCGGCGGGTCCGGCCCTGCGGAGGCCGGTTCCGGTGCGTACGGGCCCGTCGTCATCGTGGCCGGCCTCTGTGCGCACGTCCTCGATCATGACATCCGTCATGGGAGTGTCGTGATTCTCGGCCGGGGTGCGGGCACTGCGGCAGCGCGATGATCGGTGCATGATCAGGACGACGCAGACCCACACGGCCCGGTCGGCCGACCCCCGGCATGACGAGGCGGGCGGGCGCGGTGCGCTTGGCGCATCGGTGACGGAGGTTCCTGCGATCGAGTTGCAGGACCTGCACAAGCGTTTTCCCGTGCACGGCGAGCCCGCGGTCACCGCCGTCGACGGCCTGAGCCTCACGGTGCACCCCGGAGAGATCGTCGCATTCCTGGGGCCGAACGGTGCGGGGAAATCGACCACCATCGACATGATGCTGGGGCTGATGCACCCGGACCGGGGCGCAGTCCGCCTGTTCGGCGGTGAGCCCGGCGAGGCGGTGGCGACCGGGCGGGTGGCCGCCGTGCTGCAGAACGGGGGGCTGCTGCGCGACGTCACGGTACGCGAGACCGTCGAGCTGTTCGCGTCGCTGTTCGCCTCGACGCGTCCGGTCGAGGAGGTGATGGCGCGCGCCGGGATCGCCGGGATCGGCGCCCGGCCGGTGCACAAGTGCTCCGGCGGCCAGCAGCAGCGGCTGCGGTTCGCGATGGCGCTGCTGCCCGACCCTGACTTGATCGTGCTCGACGAGCCGACGACCGGAATGGACGTCGAGGGGCGCCGCGACTTCTGGTCCGCGATGCGCGAGGACTCCCGCCGCGGCCGCACCGTGGTGTTCGCCACCCATTACCTCGACGAGGCGGACGCCTACGCCGACCGCATCGTGCTCGTGCGGTCCGGACGCGTCGTCGCCGACGGCAGCGCTGCGGAGGTCAAGAACCTCGCCGCCGGGCGGGTGGTGTCGGCGACGCTCCCGGATGCGGACCCGGCCGAACTGCTCGCGACTACGGGGTTCGAGCACGTGGAGCTGCGCGGCGACAAGATCCTGGTGCGTACCGCGGATTCCGACGAGGTGGCCCGCTACCTGCTCACGCGGACCGCGGCCCGCGACCTCGAGGTGACCGCGCGCAACCTCGAAGAGGCCTTCCTGGCGCTGACCACGGGGGACCCGGGTGATGACGGTGCCGCCGCGCGGCCGGACACGACAGCGAGGAGCACGCGATGACGAGCACCGGCGACCTCCGCGCGGACGATACGGCGGCAGTCCGCCGGATGCCCCCCATGGGCGGGTTCAGCCTGTCGTTCCTGCGGCTCGAGCTGCGCCGGCTGCTGCGCAACAAGCGGGTGCTGGTGTTCGCGATCGCGATGCCGCCGGTGTTCTACTTGATCTTCGGGCTCACGCAGAGCTACAGCACCGACTTCCCGGATGATTGGCCGGGCGCCGGGAACGTGACGATGTACGTGATGATCAGCATGGCCGTGTACGGGGCGATGCTGGCCACCACCAGCGGCGGCGCGATGGTGGCGGTGGAGCGTGAGGCGGGGTGGAGCCGCCAGCTGCGTCTCACCCCGCTGCGGCCGGTCGCCTATATCGTCACCAAGACTCTGGTCGCGATGACGCTGGGGTTGGCATCGGTGGTCGTCGTGTTCGTCCTCGGCGCATGCACAGGCGCCCAGGCGACGGGGCCGGTGTGGATCACGGCTCCGGTCATCGCGTGGCTCGGATCGCTGGTGTTCGCCGCGTTCGGTCTGTTCATGGGGTATCTGCTCCCCGCGGAGAACGTCATGCAGATTCTGGGGCCCGGTCTGGCGTTCCTGTCGTTCGCCGGCGGGCTGTTCGTGCCGATCGACGGCGGCGTGTTCGGCGCGATCGCCAAAATCATGCCCACGTACGGTCTGGCCAAACTGGCCCGGCTGCCGCTGACGGGCGACGACGGCGCGAGCATCGCGCTGGCGGTGCTCAACCTCGCGGTGTGGGCGGCGGTATTCATCTGCGGCGCCGCCTATCTGTTCCGTCGCGACACCCGGCGCGTGTGACGGTGCAGCGTGTGAACGTCGAAGGCCCCGTTCCGGCCGTGCGCCGATTACCGTGAGTGCGGTGAGCCCCGAACCGCCGGCGCAGACGGACCCTGGAATCCCGCACACGGCGCGCGGCGCGGGCGCCGCCGCGCGTGCCGCCGACACCGCATCGGCACGGTGGTGGCGCTGGTCGTGGCTGTTCTCCGCGGTGTGGCTCGTCTATCTGGCGTATCCGGTGGCGGAGGCGCTGAGGTACCCGGGCCTGTGGGCACGTGCGGCGGCGCTGGCGGGGCTCGCATTGTTCGCCGCCACGTTCGTCGGCACCTTCCTGCGGGCCCGCATCCGGGACGGGGACACGTCCGCGTCGGTGGCCGAGCCGCTGGCGGGGGCGGCCCTGATGGGGGCGCTGTTGGCCGCAGTATCACCGGTGGTGGGCGAGGACATCATCGGCGCGATGATGTACATAGTGGTCCTGGCCGTGATGCTCCTTCCGTCCCGCCGGGGATGGAGCGTGGCGGCGGGGGTGATCGTGCTGGCCGCGGTGCTCACGCACACGGTCCCGGGGTGGGAATCGCAGGACCTGTTCGTCGCTCAGCTGGCGCTCGGCGCGGTCGCCGGATGGGGCGTGGGCCAGCTCATCGCGCGCAACCGGGAGTTGCAGACGGCCCGGGAGACCATCGCGGATCTGGCCGTGGTCGCCGAGCGGGACCGCCTCGCCCGCGACCTGCACGACATCCTCGGCCATTCGCTGTCGGTGATCGCCATCAAGGCTGAACTTGCGGGACGCCTGCTGGAGCAGAGCGTGGCCGCAGAGACGGGCGGCGGCAGGACGGTCGCCCGCGTGCGCGCGGAGGTGGACGATATCGAGTCCCTGGCGCGCCGTTCACTGGCGGATGTGCGCAGGACCGTGGCACAGATGCGGTCGGTCACGCTCGAGGGCGAACTGGCGGCCGCGCACACGGCGCTGTCGGCAGCGGGGATCGAAGCGGACCTGCCGTCCGATGCCTGCTGCGTGTCTCCGGATCACCGTGAGCTGTTCGCCTGGGTGCTGCGCGAAGGGGTGACCAATGTGGTGCGGCACAGTGGAGCCGGGCGGTGCCTGGTCACCCTGGACGAGCACCGTATCCGGATCGAGGATGACGGGACGGTGCAGAGCGCGGGCCGCGACGGTGGTCACGGTGCTGTCGGGTCTTCCGGAACGGGGCTCGCCGGGTTGCGGCAGCGCGCCGGGGCGGCGGGGGCGGTGCTGCGCGCGGGGCGCGGGACGCTCGGCGGTATGCGGCTGGAGGTGGAGATGCCGTGACGGTGCCGGACCCGGGCGCGCGGGCCGTCCGGCTGCTGCTGGCCGACGACCAGGCGCTGGTGCGCGGCGCCCTGAGCGCGCTGCTGGACATGGAACCGGACTTGACGGTGGTCGCCGATGTCGGGCGTGGCGACCAGGTCGTGGATGCGGTCCTCGAGCATCGTCCCGACGTGGCATTGCTGGACGTGGAGATGCCCGGGGGCGACGGGATCGCGGTGGCGGAGAGCATCCGGGACGCGGCGCCGTGGTGCCGTGTGCTGATCGTCACCACCTTCGGGCGCGCGGGCTACCTGCGGCGGGCGATGGCAGCGGGCGCTTCGGGGTTCGTGGTCAAAGACACCCCGGCGCGGCAGCTGGCGGATTCGGTGCGCCGCGTTCATACGGGCCTGCGGGTCGTCGACCCGGCCCTTGCCGCGGAGTCCCTGGTGCTCGGGGATTCGCCGTTGACGCCGCGCGAGACGGACACGCTGCGCGCGGCGCGCACGGGTGCGACGGTCGCCGACATCGCCCGGCAGGTGCACCTGTCGGAGGGGACGGTGCGCAATCATCTCTCGTCGGCGATCGGCAAGACCGGCGTACGGACGCGCGCCGAGGCCGTGCGGTGCGCCGAGGAGAACGGCTGGCTCTGACCGGGCGGGGCGGCGTCAACCCCACAGGTTGATCAGTGCGATGTACACGCCCGTGCCGCCGATGATGCTGACCAGTGAATGCGACCGCCACAGGTGCAGACCCGCGGTACAGGCGAGCGCCACCGCGGCGGGCATCAGGGAACCGGCGGTGATCGGTGTGCCGGCCAGGGTGTAGACGGTGAGGATGACCATGATCCCCACCGGCATGTGGGCGCCGAGGTACCGCAGCAGCGACGACGAGCGCACCGGGGCGATGAAGGCGAACGGCAGCGCGCGCAGACCGAAGGTGACGACGAGGATCACCGTCAGGGCGGTGAGCAGATATCCGGTGGAGGGCACGTCTATGCGGCCCTCGATCCGGCAGCCCTGCGGCGGGGTGCGCTGCGCCGCAGGCGGGCCCTCCGTATGCCGTAGCGGACCAGCAGGACGGAGGTGAACGCGCCCATCGCGGTGACCAGGAAGGCGTCCGGGGACACGAACAGCGCCCCGACGGCGCATGCGAGCGCCAGGAACGGGGTGGGGATGTCCCGGCGCACGCGGAAGGCGTCGATCGCCAGCACGGTGAACAGTGCGGTCAGCGCGAAGTCCAGACCCTCGATGCGACCGGGGACGGCCAGCCCCGCAAGCGCACCCACGATCCCGCCGCCCACCCAGTACAGCTGGCAGAACAGCTGGATCCCCAGGATCCGGGGCCCGGTGAGTTCCTCGCCGTGACGGGAGGCCGCCACGGCGTAGGACTCGTCGGTGAGCGCGTACATGCTGTAGGTCTTCGCCAGCGGGCCGCGCACCGCGTGCAGTGGGAACGACAGGGCGTAGAAGACGTGCCGGAAGTTGACCATGAATGCGGTCAGCGCGACCTGCGCCAGTGGTGTCACGGCGAGCAGCAGCCCGATGGCCAGGAACTCCAGCGAGCCGGCGTAGATCATCATCGAGAACACCGGGGTCCACCACCAGGCGAGGCCCGACTGCGTGAGCAGCACGCCGAAGGCCAGCCCCAGGGGGAACAGCCCGAACCCCACTGCGACGGTATCGCGGAATGCGGACGCAACCGGGTGCGCACCCGCGTCGGGGGCCGCGTCCCCGTGCCGCTCCTGTCGACCGGCGGAGCGGTGGCCGCGTTCCGTCTCCCCGGTCAGAACCGGCCTCCGCCCCCGAAGCCCCCGCCTCCGCCGCCGCCGAACCCCCCGCCGCCGAAGCCTCCGCCGCCGAAGCCTCCGCCGCCGAACCCGCCACGGCCCCCGCCGAGGATCGAGCCGATGAGGATCCCGCCGAGCATCGCCCCCGCACCGGAGGAACGTCGGCCGCGGTAGCCCCCGCCGTATCCTCCGTATCCGCCGGGGCCGGACCAGTGGGTGAAGTCGCGCTGGGCCAAGTCCAGGGCCTGCTGTGCCAGGGAGGCGGCCGCCTGGGCCTCGCGCTGGGCGGTCTGCGGGTCGGTGTCGCGCAGACGCCGCGCCTCGTCGAAGTGCCGGTGCGCTTCGGACAGCCGGGTACGAGGCTCGGGGCCGATCCCGCCGCGCCGCGGGGTGAGGAACCGTTCGGCGGCGTCGAGCCGTGTGCGCGCGGTCTCCAGCGTCCGGTCCACCGACGCGCGCGCCCGCTGGTTGCGTTCGACACGCTCCGCGGTCTCCGAATACACGGTGTCCAACCGGGAATCGGCGTCCACCACGGCGTCGTAGGAGCCCAGCGGGTCGGAGTCCTTGTCCTGCCGGGCCCGGGACAGCGCGTCCTCGACACCTTGGACGGCGTCGTTCAGACGGCGCAGGTTCTCCTGGATGCGGACCGACCCGGAACCGGCCAGCCTGCGCGCGGCGTCGACGCCGTTCTGCGCGTCGTCGAGAGCGGACGGAAGTTCGGCGATCGCGTGCCGGATGTCGGCCCCGGCGGTGTCGACCGCGTCGAGAAGGGTGGCCGCCTGGTCCAGCGCGCGCTCGGCACCGTGGATGCCGCGCACCGCTTCGGTGGGGTTGCCGCCGGGCCCGGACACGGCGGATCGGGCGGCGGTGATGCTCTCCTCGGCGTAGTCGGCCTGTTGAGACGCTATCCCGAGGTTCGGGGCGATAGAGCTGAGTGCCGACGCGTCGAAGCGTGCCTGGAGCCCGTCGAAGGTGGTCCGTGCGCCGGGGATCCGGGCCTTCACGGAGACGAGGCGCTGGGTGAGCGCGTCCAGGCGTGCCGGGGCGGTGATGAGCAGGTCGCGCATCTTGTCGAACGCCTCGACCTGTTCGTCGAGTGCGGCATTGGCGCGTGCGGTGTGCACCAGCAGATCGGTGAGCATAGAGCGCCGCTGATCGGGGGTTTCGGGGATCGCGTCGTCGAGACGCTGCCGGATCCCGAAGGCGGTGCCGAGGGCCTCCCGTGCGCGTGCGAGCGCGGTGCGGAACGGTTCGGTGTGGTGTGTGCCGAACTCGGCGACCGCGAGGTCGAGGTCCTCCTTGCTGGTGCGCAGGGCGTTGTCGGTGTCCACCAGCAACTCCCGCGACCGCTGGTCGAGCGCCTCGGTGGACAGACCCTCGAGGTTCCGGGGGTCGGTGAGGTCGGTGTCGCGTGCCGCCGCGAGCTCCGCGCGCCGACGCCGGCGTGTGCGAACCCGCACCCACACCAAGGCGCCCACGATGATGAGCAGCACGATCACGACGACCGCGATCAACGGCGCGCTGCCGGGCCCCTCGAGCGCGTCGCCGAGCCCGTGGGCGGTCGCTACGGCGGCCCCCGGCCAGTCGTCGGCGTGCAGTTTCGGGACGATGTCGTCGGAGGCGATGCTGCTGAGCTGGGAATCGCCGAGACCCTTCACCGAGCCGCGGTACCCGTATTCGCCGTCCCCGGTCGCGACCGCCAGCAGCACCGAATCCTCGCCCAGGCCGCTCAACCGCAGGGTCTGCGCCGCCCACTGCTCTCCGGGCATGCCGTCGAACGAGTCGGTGTAGACCACCCACAGTTGGACGTGGTGCTGGTCGTACAACCCGTCGAGGGCCGCCTGCACCTCGTCGGTGTGCCCGTCGAGCGCTCCCGCGTGGTCGGTGACCTGCTGCGGCAACCGGAACGGCGCCTCGGCGTGCGCGACGGACGGCGACGCCAGCCCGGCGGTCCCGGCGAACACGCATGCGACGGCGAGCGCGGCCAGCCCGCACAGGGCCCGGCGCACCACGGTGGCGGCAGTTGCGGTGAGGACGTTCTCCGCCGCACAGGGCCGGGCGACGCGGGAGGATTCGCGGGCGGCTTCGGGGGCACGGTCACGGGCGAATCGCATAACCAGAACCTAGTCGGACCGCCCCCCGCGTGCATCGGGCCGGGGTGGCGCAGCCGGGGCGCGTGCGGCGTCGCGGCGTGCCGTACCGGCGCCTGGCAGACTGGTCCGCGATGAAGACGGGACTGGGGTTCGGCGGCACCCTCGCCAGGTGGCTGCGTCGCGGCGTCGCGGGGGCGCTGATCATCGGCGTGTTGTTGGTCGGCGGCACCGCGTTCCGGGTGTGGCAGGTCGCCCGGATCGACGACCACTCGCACGCGGACGCCATTCTGGTGCTGGGGGCGGCCCAGTACAACGGGACCCCGTCGCCGGTGTTCCAGGCACGCCTGGACCAGGCGGCCGACCTGTTCGACGAGGGCGTCGCACCGATGGTCGTGACGGTCGGCGGCAAGATGCAGGGCGACGCCACCACCGAGGCGGAGGCCGGGCGGCAATACCTGATCGACCAGGGCGTACCCGGCGGCAACGTGCTGGCGGTGGCGGTGGGATCCGACACGCTCGGCAGCATCGACGCGGTGTCGGCCATGTTGCAGAGCCGGCGCATCGAGTCGATCGTGATCACCTCGGATCCGTGGCATTCGCTGCGTGCGCGCACGATGGCGCGCGACTCCGGCCTGGAGGCCACCGTGTCCCCGACGCGTACCGGGCCCGCCGTCTACACGCGGGAGGCGCAGGTCAAAGGCATCGTGCGGGAGACGGGTGCGCTGCTGTGGTACCAGCTCACGCACTATCAGGCCGATTTCCCGGACGTGATCAAGGAGTGAGCATGACGACAGGGGAGCGCGTGTGAGCGCATACACGGCCGCGGATCTCGAACGGATCGGCGACGAAGCGCCCAAGACGGCGAGCCTGAGCGGCACGGACGCCGAGCACCGCAGTGTGTTCTCGCGCGATCGGGCGCGCGTGCTGCACAGCGCCGCTCTGCGCCGTCTTGCCGATAAGACGCAGGTGGTGGGGCCGCGTGAGGGGGACACCCCGCGCACCCGACTCACCCATTCCATCGAGGTCGCCCAGATCGGGCGCGGTATCGCCGACGGGCTCGGCTGTGACCCCGACCTGGTGGATCTCGCCGGTCTGGCGCACGACATCGGGCATCCGCCTTACGGGCACAACGGGGAACGGGCGCTCGACGAGGTGGCGGCCCCGTGCGGTGGTTTCGAAGGGAACGCGCAGAACCTGCGGATCCTCACCCGCCTCGAGCCGAAGGTGCTCGGCCCGCAGGGCGAGAGCCTCGGACTCAACCTCACCCGCGCCGCCCTGGACGCGGCGATGAAGTACCCCTGGCTGCGCCCGGCGCCCGGCGCCAAGTTCGGTGCGTACGACGACGACGCCGCGATCCTGTCGTGGGTGCGTGCGCACGCCCCGGAGGGACGTCAGTGCCTGGAGACCCAGGCGATGGACTGGGCCGACGACGTCGCCTATTCGGTGCACGACGTCGAGGACGGGGTGATCTCCGGGCGGATCGATCTGCGCGCTCTGGCGGACCCCTCCGAACAGCGGGCCCTGGCGGCGATGGGTTGGTCCGAGTTCTCCGCCGTCGGCGAGAACGAGCTGATCGAGGCCGCGCAGCGCCTGTCGGTGCTCCCGGTGGTGCAGGCGGTGGGCGTCTACGACGGCACCTTGACCTCCGCGGTGGCGCTCAAGCGCCTGACGAGCGAGCTCGTCGGGCGCTTCACGTCCGCGGCCATCGCCGGCACCCGGGCGGCGGCGGGCAAGGGGAGGCTGGCGCGGTACGACGCCGACCTCAAGGTGCCGGCGGTCGTGGCCGCGGAGGTGCTGCTGCTCAAGACCGTGGCGCTGCGCTACGTCATGTCGGATCCGGGCCACCGCAAAAGGCAGGTCCGCGAGCGGGAACGCATCCACCGGGCCGCGCAGTGGCTGCTCAGCACGGCGCCGGGGTCCCTCGACCCGATGCTGCGCGACCATTGGGAGCGCGCGTCGGACGACGCGCAGCGGGTGCG
>CAYVJJ010000052.1:0-12881 GCA_964451655.1 uncultured Mycobacteriaceae bacterium
TCGACCACTATCAGAAGTCGCTGTTGCGCCACGATGTCGACATCCCGCCGCTGGTGCGCCGGGTGATGCAGATCCACATCGCCGAGGAGGCACGGCACATCTCGTTCGCGGGGGACTTCCTCCGGACGCACATGCCCCGGCTCGGCCGCGCCTCGCGCGCAACCTGCGCGGTGCTGTTCCCGCTCACCATGCGCTGGCTGGCCGGCGAGATCATGACCCCGCCGAAGTCGTTCGCGCGCGAGTTCGGCATTCCCGACGACGTGTGGCGCGAGGCGTTCTGGGACGGCCCGCGTTCCCGGGAGATCATGGCCGGCTACTTCGACGACATGCGCACGCTCGCCGACGAGCTCGGGTTGATGAACACGACCACCCGCCGCCTGTGGCAGGCGATGGGCATCGACGGCCGCCGCGCCCGCTACCGCAGCGAGCCGGACCGCCGCGAATACGCCGCCTGACTGCCCCCATCGCCGCCTCCCGCCACGCGCCGGGCCCGCCGGGGCGTCCGCGGCCGCGGCGCGGGCTCACGGTCAGCCGGTGACGGGCACCTCGCCCACGTCCACGCCGCGCATGCGCTGCGAGATCACCTGGGTGATCCCGTCACCGCGCATACTCACCCCGTAGAGCGCGTCGGCGATCTCCATCGTCGACTTCTGGTGGGTGATGACGATGAGCTGCGACTGCTCGCGCAACTGCTCGAACAGGCTCAGCAACCGGTTGAGGTTGACCTCGTCGAGCGCGGCCTCCACCTCGTCCATCACGTAGAACGGCGAGGGACGCGCGCGGAAGATCGCCACGAGCATCGCGACGGCTGTCAGCGACTTCTCACCGCCGGACAGAAGCGAGAGCCGCTTGACCTTCTTGCCCGGCGGCCGGGCCTCCACCTCGACGCCGGTGGTCAGCATGTCGCCGGGATCGGTGAGAACCAGCCTTCCCTCCCCGCCGGGGAACAGGGTCGCGAACACCTCGACGAACTCACGTTCCACGTCCGCGTACGCGTCCGTGAACACCTGCAGGATCCGCGCGTCGACCTCCTCCACCACGTCCAGCAGGTCCTGGCGCGCCTTCTTGACGTCCTCGAGCTGCGTGGACAGGAAGTTGTAGCGCTCCTCCATGGCCGCGAACTCCTCGAGCGCGAGGGGGTTGACCTTCCCGAGCGTCTTCAAGTCCTTCTCGGCCTGCTTGGCCCGCCGCTCCTGGGCGGCCCGGTCGAACGGCATCGGCGCCGGGGCCACCACCTGCTCGCCGCGCTCGCGCGCCTGCTCGTACTCGTCGATCTCCAGCGCCGACGGCGGCAGCGGCACGTGCGGCCCGTATTCTTCGACGAGGTCGTCGGGGGCCATGCCGTGCTGCTCGAGGATCTGCTCTTCGAGCTGTTCGATGCGCAGCGCGATCTTCGCGCGCGCCATCTCGTCGCGGTGCGCCGCGTCGGTGAGCATGTTCAGCGACTGCGTCAACTCGGACACCTGCTCACGCGTACTGCGGACCCGCTCGGAGCGTTCGGCGCGCTGGGCGTCGAGCTCGTCCCGCGACTGCGCCGCTGACGCGACCGCCGCTTGCAGCCGGTCCGCGAGCAGCGTCCCCGTCTCGGCCACCGCGGCCGCCACGGCGGCCGCACGCCGGCGGCGCAGCCGCGCCTGTTCCGCGCGTGCGCGCGCCTGACGCTCCGCCGCGGCGGCCCTGCGCAATGAATCGGCCTTGCCCCGCACCGCACCGGCCCGCTCCTCGGACGTGCGCAAGGCCAGCCGGGCATCGACCTCCACGGACCGCGCCTCGGCCACCGCGGCCGCCGCCTCCTCGCGCGCCTGCGCGAGGGCACTGTCGCCTGCCTCGGCCTCCTCATCGCCCGGGGCCGACTGTTCGGCCAGTCGCAGCCGCTCCTCGAGTTCCGCCAGCGCCGTGACCGTCTCCTCACGACCGGCGTCCGCCTCGTCCCGCTGGCGGCTGAGCCGCTCGTGCTCGGCCTCCGCGGACCGCGCCGTCTGGCCCAGCCGGCCCAGCTGTTCGTAGACCGCCGACATCGAGGCGTCGGACTCCATCAGAGCCGCCAGCGTCACCTCGGCATGTTCGCGTCGCTCGCCCTCTTCGGCCACCGCCCCCGCCAGCGCTGCACCGAGTTCCTCCGCACGGACGCCCGCCGCGACCACTTCCTCGGACGCCTCGTCGACGGCGGCCTGGACCTCGAGCATGCTGGTGACAGAATCGGAACCGCCGACGGACCAGCCGTGCCCCACCAGATCACCGTCGCGCGTGGCGATGCGCACCCCCCGCTGCGCGTCCGCCACCCGGAAGGCGGTGGTCAGGTCGTCGACCACCGCGATCCCGGACAGGAGCGCGCGCACGCCGGCGCCGAGGTCGCCGCTCACGGTGACGAGGTCCGCCGCCCACAGTGCGCCCGCCGGCGGGTCACCCGCCACGGCGGCCGCATCGTCGTCTGCAGCGCCCGCGGTGACGAGGGCCGCACGTCCGGCCTCGCCCTCCTTCAGCGCTCCGAGCGCCTCGGCCGCGGACCGCGTGTCACGGACGGCGAGAGCCTCGGCGGCCGGGCCCAAGGCGGCGGCGACGGCCCGCTCGTATCCGGGACGCACCCGCATGTGCTCGGCCAGACGCCCCACGACGCCGCCATGGCCCGTTCCGCCGCCGTCCTCGCCGCCGTCCCGACTATCGCTGAGACCCGCACGTTCCAGAAGCCACGCCGCCCCGTCCTTACGGGCCAGGCTGAGCTCGAGCGCTTCGATCCGGGCGCGCAACGACACCACCTTCTGCTCGGCCTCCCGCTCGCCGGCACGCAGTTCCGCCACCCGGGCGGTCGCGGACTCGAACGCCGCCGCGGCACGCTCGTTCTGCTCGTCCAGTCCGGCCTCCTCGGCCTCGAGCTCGTCCACCTGCGACTGGGCCTGCTCGAATTCCGCGTGGGCCGCCGAGGCCCGCTCCTGCGCCTGCGCCATGGCCTCGGTGAGCCGCGCCACCTCCGCGTCGACGGATTCCGCACGGCTGCGCAGCGTGTTGACCTCGCCGGCCAGGCGTGCCAACCCCTCACGACGGTCCGCGACCGCCCGCACCGCGGCCGTGTAGGCCTGTTCGGCCTCGGCGGCCGCCTGCTCGCGTTCCTCGAGAGCCTCACGGGCAGACTCCAGGACCTCCGCGGCCGCTTCCACCGCCTGCTCCAACTCCTGTTCCTCCGCGGCGGTGCGCTCGGCCTGCTGTTCGAGTTCGTCGGGGTCGCGGCCCGGGGACTGCTCCGGCTCCTCCGACAGCCCCGCGGCCCGGTCCTGCGCGATCCGGACCGTCGCGTCGACCCGTTCAGCCAGCGCCGAAAGACGGAACCACGACTGCTGCGCCTCCTTCGCCTCCGGTTCGAGACGCGCCAGCGCCGCCTCGTCCTCGGCGAGCCGCGCCGAGGCCTCGTCCAGACCGGCCTGGGCCTCCTCCAGCTGTTCGCGCAGCTCGGCCTCCTGGTCTCGCCCCTGATCGAGCTCAGAGCGCCGGGCCACCAGGTCGTCCGCTGCCAGGCGCAGGCGCGCGTCGCGCAGGTCGGCCTGCACGGTCTGCGCACGGCGGGCCACCTCCGCCTGACGTCCGAGCGGCTTGAGCTGCCGGCGCAATTCGGTGGTCAAGTCGGTCAGGCGGCTGAGGTTGGCCTGCATGGAGTCGAGTTTGCGGACCGCCTTCTCCTTACGGCGGCGATGCTTGAGAACCCCGGCGGCCTCCTCGATGAAGGCACGCCGTTCCTCCGGGCGCGATTCGAGGATCCCGGTGATCCGCCCCTGCCCCACGATCACGTGCATCTCGCGGCCGATGCCCGTGTCACTGAGCAATTCCTGCACGTCCATCAGCCGGCAGGTGGACCCGTTGATCTCGTACTCGCCGCCGCCCTCACGGAAGACACGGCGCGTGATCGACACCTCGGAGTACTCGATGGGCAGCACGCCGTCGGAGTTGTCGATCGTGAGCGTCACCTCGGCCCGCCCCAGCGGGGACCGACCGGAGGTGCCGGCGAAGATGACGTCGTCCATCTTGCCGCCGCGCAACGCCTTCGCGCCCTGCTCGCCCATCACCCAGGTGAGCGCGTCGACCACGTTCGACTTGCCGGAGCCGTTGGGGCCCACGACACAGGTGATGCCCGGCTCGAACCGCAGCGTGGTGGACGAGGCGAAGGACTTGAAGCCCTTGAGCGTGAGGCTCTTCAGATGCATCCGCTACCGCTCCCGCATGCCATGGACCTAGACATTACCGGCAGGTACCGCGGGCGGCACGGCTTCGCTGCCGGTACGGCGCTTCCCAGCTGCATAGAACACCTAGCGTTCGACGAACCCCTCGGTTCCGCCCCGAGGTTCGTCCCAGGACGCGACCACCTTGTCCACCCGGCCGGGCGTGTCGCCCGACTCGAGCAGCTCCAGCAGCCGCGCGCACGCCGCCGCAGACCCCTCGGCCACCACCAGCACGCGACGGTCCGCCGTGTTGGTGGCGCTGCCGGTCAGCCCGAGCTCCAAGGCCCGTGAACGCGTCCACCAGCGGAATCCCACGCCCTGCACACGACCGTGGACCCAGGCGGTCAACCGCGCCGGGTCCGGTGTCTGCCGCGAACCGCTCACGCGTCCACCTGGATGCGCACGTCCACCTCGGCGCCGCGCTTGACGGTGCGGCCGACGGTGCACACGCGATCGACGGCCCGCTCGACCACGACCAGCAGGCGCTCACGCGCGTCCGGCTCCAGCTCGCTCAGGTCCAGTTCGAGAGTCTCTTGGATCGCCGGATACCACTCGTTGTCGCGGTCGGCGTCACCGGAGACACGGACGGTCGCGTCATAGTCGTCGCCGAGTCGGCGGGACAGCGGCCGGTCCGAACTCATCGCGGTGCACGCGGCCAACGCGATCTTGAGCAGCTCGCCCGGGGTGAACACACCGGGCACGTCCTCGGAACCGATCAGCACCTCCGCCCCGCGTGAGCTCCGTCCTGTGTAGCGCCGCGTGCCGGTGCGCTCCACCGTCAGTTCGGTGTGCGCGGTGTCCTGATCAGTCATGGGCCCCATTGTTCCATCGCGGCCCGCGCACCCCGTCGGCCCCGCCGCGGGCGCACGGTATCGCACGCACCGCAGGCACCCCACAGCGATTAGGTCAGCACAGCGCGTACCGACGTCAGCGCAGCGCGTAGCGTGGCCGCACCTGACAGCGCGGGCAGCTGTACGAGGACCGGTTCATGAAGCGTTCCCGACGGATGGGGGCGCCGCAGCGCACGCAGGGTTCGTCGCCGCGTCCGTAGACGTTCAGTGATCGGGAGAAATAGCCCGACTGCCCGTTGACGTCGACGTAGAGCGCATCGAAGCTGGTGCCGCCCTGCGCGAGCGCATCGGCCATCACCTCCCGCGCGGATTCGACGATCCGTGTCAGCACGGGCCGGGAGAGCGAATCCGCCGCGCGGCCGCCGTGGACGCCGGCCCGCCACAGCGCCTCGTCGGCGTAGATGTTGCCGATCCCCGAGACCACCGTCTGGTCCAGCATCAGCCGCTTGACCTCAGTGTGTTTGGTCTTCAGCACCCGCACCACCGCCGCCGGGTCGAAACGCGGGTCCATCGGGTCGCGGGCGATGTGCGCCACGGGCGCGGGCACATCGGTCCCGTCCACCCGCACGAAGGGCGCGGGGAGCCACCACCCGAATGTGCGCTGGTCGACGAACTC
Source organism: uncultured Mycobacteriaceae bacterium (assembly GCA_964451655.1). Taxonomy (GTDB): domain Bacteria; phylum Actinomycetota; class Actinomycetes; order Mycobacteriales; family Mycobacteriaceae; genus Tomitella. The sequence continues at coordinate 5,676 of CAYVJJ010000052.1, forward strand.
GACGTGCACCGGCCGGGCGTCCGCCTCCTCGTCGTCGGCCGTGAGCTCGAGGTCGGCCCGCAGATGCGCCGACGGCGCCGTCGCCCCGGCGGGCGCCGGGCCGCGCACGAGCATCTGGCCGCTCATGCCCAGGTGCACCACGAGCGCCGACGGGTCGCCGCCGCCCGAAAGCGTGATCCACAGGTACTTGCCACGCCGCCCCACGCCCGTCACGATGCGCCCGACGAGGCCTGCGGCCATGGCCGCAGGGCCCGGCTCGTAGCGGCGCGCGGTCCGCGCACTGTGCACGGTGGCGGCGGCGATGCGCCGGCCCACGACGTGCGGTTCGAGGCCGGCGCGCACCACCTCGACCTCCGGCAGTTCAGGCATGCCCGCGCACTCCGGCGGCGTCTTCTAGGCGCCGGCGCCCGCGGCGGTGCCCGGCGCTGCGCCGTCGGAATCGGCGCCCGCCGTGTCCGGGTACTCCTCGGTGATCCGGTTCCAGGCTTCGGCGGCGGCCTTCTGCTCGGCCACCTTCTTGGTGCGGCCCACACCCGAGCCGAAGGCGCGCTCGGAGACGATCACCGTGGCGGTGAACTCGCGCTCGTGGTCCGGCCCGGTGCCGACGATCTCGTACCGCGGCACGCCCAGGTCCTTCACCGCAGTGAGCTCCTGCAGGCTGGTCTTCCAGTCCAACCCGGCACCGAGCTGCGGGGCCCGCGTGAGCAGGCCTGCGAACAGCCGCAGGATCACCTCACGCGTGGGCTCGAGGCCGTGCTGCAGATAGATCGCGCCGATCAGCGACTCCGTGCCGTCGGCGAGGATGCTGGCTTTGTGCCGTCCGCCGGTGAGTTCCTCGCCTTTGCCCAGACGCACGTACCGGCCGAGGCCACCGGGGCCCAGGGTGTGCGCCACCTCGGCGAGGGCGTTCATGTTGACCACGCTCGCGCGGAGCTTGGCCAACTCCCCCTCCGGCTTGTCCGGATAGCTCCGGTACAGGTGTTCGGTGACGATGACCCCCAGCACCGCGTCCCCGAGGAACTCGAGACGCTCGTTGGTGGGCAGTCCGCCGTGCTCGTGCGCATACGAGCGGTGCGTCAGTGCAAGGGTGAGCAGCTCACCGTCGACATCGATGCCGACCGCAGCCAGCAACGGCCCGTGATCGGCATCGTGGGTCGACGCCGCCTGCCGCGTCATACGGCCGAGGTGACCTGGCGTCCCTTGTACGTGCCGCAGACCGGGCAGGCGGTGTGCGGCGGGATCTTGGCGTCGCAACCGCGGCCGGAGCAGGTCACCAGCGTCGGCACGGAGGCCTTCCACTGGCTGCGGCGCGACCGGGTGTTGGAGCGCGACATCCTGCGCTTGGGAACAGCCACGACTATTTCTCCTCGGATCGATGGTCTTGTCGGTCTTGTCGATGGTCTTCGACTTCCGGGACCGCGCGGCCGCCCGGCGGCCGGCCCGCATCCGGGTCCCGGTCCTCGCGCCGGTCCGCCGGCGCACCGAACTTGTCGGCGAGCGCGGCCCAGCGAGGATCCATTGTGTCATGCCCGTGCTCCGGACCTGCAATCGCCAGGTCGATGCCGCACACCGAGCACAGTCCGGGGCAGTCGTCGCGGCACAGCGGCTGCAGCGGCAGCTCCACCCCGATCCCGTCGACCACGGACTGCTCGATGTCGACGAACCCGTCCACCACGCGCGGAACCTCCTCCGCGTCGGTGGTCTCCTCCGTGACGCTGTCGGGGAAGGCGAACAGCTCCGTCAGTTCCAACTCCACGGGGTCCTCGACCGGCCGCAGGCAACGGGCGCATTCGCCCGTGGCCGTGGCCGTGACCGTGCCGGAGACGAGGACGCCCTCCATCACCGACTCCAGCCTCACGTCGAGGTCGATCGGCGCGTCCTCCGGGACGGCGATGAGGTCCAGCCCGATGCGGTACGGCGCGCGGATCGGGCGATGCGAACTGTCCATCTGGCCGGGCCGTCGGCCCAGCGGGCGCACGTCGAAGACGAACGGGCTGTCCTCGTCCGGACGTGCGGGCTTGCGGACGTCGGCGGGGCCGCGGCCTGCGGGATCTGTACTGCTGGGCACGAGTCTCTCCGTGTGCTCAAGGGTGTGCGTGCGTGTGTTCGGTTCGGGAACTCAGCCGGGCCATGCTACGCCATCGTGGCATCGGCGTGCCCGTGCCGCCGCGGCGCCGGCCGTCCTCGGCCGACGCCGGGTCACCGGACACTGTCCTCAGCGGCCACCGCTGTAACGCTGCCCGGCCCCGAGATCCGGCCGCCCGGTGCTCCGCAACTGCTGGCGCCCGCGGCCGACGGAGCGCAACGTGCCCGACAGCAGGTCCTCGAACTCCGCCAGCTTCGAGTCCACGTACACGTCGCACTCGCCACGGAGCCTGTCGGCCTCCTCGTGCGCCTCATCGACCAGACGCCCCGCCTCGGTGTTGGCGGACTGGACGACCTCGCTCTGCGAGACCAGCCGCTGCTGCTCGGCGGCGCCTTCGGCGATCGCCCGCTCGTAGGAGGCGTTCCCGGCATCCATGATCCGGTCCGCCTCCGTGCGCGCACGGGTGGTGGCCGCTTCGTACTCGCGGCGGCCGGACTCCACCGTGCGGTCCGCTTCCGTCTCCGCCGCCGCGACGAGCTCCGCCGCGTGCGCCTTGGCATCGTCTACCATCCGGTCCGCCTGGTCCTTGGCGTCCGCGATCATCCTGTCGGCCTGCTCGCGGGCGTCGGTCAGAGTGGCCTCGGCGTGCTCGTTGGCGCGGCCGACCGTGTGGTCGGCGTTCTCGCGGGCGTCCGAGAGCATCCCGTCGCGCCGGTCGAGCACGTCCTGCGCGTCGTCGAGCTCGGGGGGCAGAGCCTCTTTGATGTCGTCGAGCAGGTCCAGGACGTCCCCGCGCGGGACGACGCAGCCGGCGGTCATCGGGACGCCGCGCGCCTCCTCGACGATCACGACCAGCTCGTCGAGCGCTTCGAATACCCGGTACACCCTTACCCCTTCTCGTCGGATCCCGTCCGCCATGCTGCGCAGGCGTTCCTGTGGGCCAGTCTGCCCGCATCGGCGCTCCGGCGCGGGCGCCCGCGCCGGTGTGTCGCGACAATCCCCGTCACAGGAGACTCTGCTCACGCTCCGGGACGGCACCGCCGTGCCCTGCACACGCGAATGCCGTCAGCGCAATCGAATGCCGTCAGCGCACGCGAATGCCGTCATTGTCGTCGCGCACGCTCGGCGAGCCGCGTGAGCAACGCCGCGTGCACGTGGGCCGGAAGCATCGTCTCGACGTCACCGCCGAACGTCGCGACCTCCTTGACCAGCGAGCTGGACAGGTAACTGTAGTGGGGGTCGGCCGGGACGAAGAACGTGTCCACGCCGGTGAGAGCCCGGTTCATCTGGGCCATCTGCAACTCGTAGTCGAAGTCGTTGGCGCCCCGCAGCCCCTTGACGATGGCGGTGGCGGCGTTGCGCTGCGCATACTCGACCAGCAGTCCGTGCCACGAGTCCGTGCGGACGTTCGGGAGATCGGACGTCGCCTGGCCGATGAGGTCCATGCGCTCGTCCACACTGAACATGCCCTGCTTGGACTTGTTGATCATCACCGTGACGATCACCTCGTCGAACTGCGCGGCGACCCGCCTGATGATGTCCAGATGCCCGTTGGTCACCGGGTCGAACGACCCGGGGCACACCGCAATGCTCATGAGCCAAGACCGTAACAGGTGGCGATCTCGACCCGGGTCTCTCCGTACCGCTTGACCGCGGCGTCCGCGAACCCCTCCGGCCACCGCGTCTCAGGACTGCGCGCGGAACGCTCCACCACGGTCAGGGCGTCCGCTTCCAGCCATCCGCGGGTGAGGGATCCGAGCATCGCCTCGATCTCGGAGTCGGGGACGCCGTAAGGGGGGTCCGCGAAGACGAGCCCGAACCTGCGCGGCGCGGGCGCCGCGAGGGCCGCGGACACCGTTGACCGGCGCACCCGCGCCGCGGACAGGCCCGTCGCCGCGATGTTCGCGGCGATGACCCGCGCTGCGCGCGCGTCGGATTCGACCAGCAACGCCCCCGCCGCGCCGCGCGAGAGCGCTTCAAGCCCCAGCGCCCCGGACCCGGCGTACAGGTCCAGCACGTGCACGCCGTCGAAGTCCAGGCGCGCCTCGAGTGCGCTGAACAGGGCCTCGCGCACCCGGTCGGAGGTGGGACGCGTGCCGCTCCCGGGCACGGACAGTCTGCGGCCGCGGGCGGCCCCGGTGATGATCCTGGTCAGGGTTCGATCACCACCAGCAGGTCGCCGCCCTCGACCTGCGCGACCTCGGCGATCGCCGCGCGCTTCACGGTGCCCGCCACGGGCGCGGTGATCGCGGCCTCCATCTTCATCGCCTCGATGCTGCCGACGGTGTCGCCGGCCGCCACTTGCCGGCCCGCCTCGACGGCCAGGGTCACGACCCCGGCGAACGGCGCAGGGACCTGCCCCGGCACGGACCTGTCGGCCTTCTCCGCCTGCGGGCGCGTGTCCTCGATGGACCGGTCGCGGACCTCGATGGGCCGCAACTGGCCGTTGAGCAGGCACATCACCGTGCGCATCCCGCGCTCGTCCGGCTCGGAGATCGATTCCAGGCGCACGATCAGTGTCACCCCCGGACCCAGCTCCACCCTGTGTTCCTCGCCCGGGACGAGTCCGTAGAAGAACTCGCGGGTACCGATGGAGGCGGTGTCGCCGAAGCGTTCGCGGTGCTCGGCGAGCCCGCGGGCCGGGCCCGGGAACAGCAGCGCATCGAGCATGCGCCTGCGCTCGGCGGAGTCCCCGTGCAGCGCCGCCTGCGCCTCGGCGGGGATCTGCGTGGCGGCCACGGGCGCGGTGCGGCGGCCGCCGAGCACCGTCGTGCGCAGCGGCTCGGGCCAGCCCCCGGCCGGCTCGCCGAGGTCGCCGCGGAAGAACCCGGTCACCGAATCGGGGATGTCGAACGAGCGCGGGTCGGCGGCGAAGTCGTCGGCGGTGGCGCCGGCGCCCACCAGGGTCAACGCCAGGTCGCCGACCACCTTGGACGACGGGGTCACCTTGATGAGCCGGCCGAGCATCCGGTCGACATCGGTGTACGCGTTCTCGATGTCTTCGAACCGGTCCCCCATCCCCAGGGCGACGGCCTGGGTGCGCAGGTTCGACAACTGCCCGCCCGGGATCTCGTGGCTGTACACCCGCCCGGTCGGCGCGGACAGTCCCGCCTCGAACGGCGCATACACCCCGCGCAGGGCCTCCCAGTAGGGCTCCAGCGCGCAGACGGCCGCCAGGTCGATGCCCGTGTCGCGCTCGGTGTGGGCGGTCGCCGCGACGATCGCGGACAACGGCGGCTGACTGGTGGTGCCGGAGACCGGGGCCGCCGCGCCGTCGACGGCGCTCGCCCCGGCGGCCATCGCGGCCAGATAGGTGGCCAGCTGACCGCCGGCGGTGTCGTGGGTGTGCACGTGCACCGGCAGGTCGAACTCGTGCACGAGCGCCCCGACGAGGGCGGTGGCGGCGGGCGGGCGCAGCAGCCCGGCCATGTCCTTGATCGCCAGGATGTGGGCGCCGGCGTCCACCGCCTGCTCCGCCAGGCGCAGATAGTAGTCCAGGGTGTAGAGGTCCTCACGCGGATCGGCGAGGTCTCCCGTGTAGGACAGCGCCACCTCGGCCAGCGTGGTGCCGGTGGCCCGGACCGCGTCGATGGCCGGACGCATCTGGTCGATGTTGTTCAGCGCGTCGAAGATCCGGAAGATGTCGATGCCGGTGGCGGCCGCCTCGGCGACGAACGCGTCGGTCACCGCGGCGGGGTACGGGGTGTAGCCGACGGTGTTGCGGCCGCGCAGCAGCATCTGCAGGCAGATGTTCGGCGCCGCCTCGCGCAGCCGGGCCAGCCGGTCCCACGGGTCCTCCTTGAGGAACCGCAGCGCCACGTCGTAGGTGGCGCCGCCCCAGGCCTCGATCGACAGAAGCTGCGGGGTCATCCGGGCCGTGTGCGCGGCGGCGGTCACCAGGTCGCGGGTGCGCACCCGGGTCGCCAGCAGCGACTGGTGGGCGTCGCGGAAGCTCGTGTCGGTCACCGCCAGCGCCGGCTGGTCGCGCAGGGCGGCCGCGAACCCGTCGGGCCCCAGCGCGCGAAGCCGCTGCCGGGACCCGTCGATCACCGGCGCGGACTGATCCGGTTCGGGCAGTTTGGACGCCGGCACCACGCCCGGGGGCCGTTCGCCGTGCGGCCTGTTGACGGTCACGTCGGCGAGGTATTCGAGGATCTTCGTGCCGCGGTCCGCCGAGCGGCGCGCCGTGAGCAGTGCGGGATGGGCCTCGATGAAGCCCGTCGTGACCGCGCCGGCCGCGAAATCCGGGTCCTCGAGCACCGCCTGCAGAAACGGGATGTTCGTCGCGACGCCGCGGATGCGGAACTCCGCCAGCGCCCGGCGCGCACGCCCGATGACGCTCGCCCGGTCCGCGCCCCGGCAGGTGAGCTTGACCAGCATCGAGTCGAAGTAGGCGCCCACCTGCGCGCCCACCGACGTGCCGCCGTCGAGGCGGATGCCTGCCCCGCCCGGGGTGCGGTAGGCGGTGATACGCCCGGTATCGGGCCGGAAGCCGTTGACCGGGTCCTCGGTGGTGATACGGCACTGGATCGCCGTGCCCCGGATCCGGATCGCGTCCTGCGTCAGGCCGATGCCGACGAGCGAGTCGCCCGCGGCGATCCGCATCTGCGCGGCCACCAGGTCCGCGTCGGTGATCTCCTCGGTGACGGTGTGCTCGACCTGGATGCGCGGATTCATCTCGATGAACACGTGCCGCCCGTCCGGGCCGACGAGGAACTCGACCGTCCCGGCGCAGGTGTAGCCGATACGGCGGGCGAATGCGACCGCGTCCGCGCAGATCCGCTCGCGCAGGGCGGGGTCCAGGTCCGGGGCGGGGGCCTGCTCGATGACCTTCTGGTGGCGGCGCTGCACCGAGCAGTCGCGTTCGAACAGGTGCACCACGTCGCCGGCGGTGTCGGCGAGGATCTGCACTTCGATGTGCCGCGGGTCCACCACGGCCTGCTCCAGATACACGGCGCCGTCGCCGAACGCCGATTCGGCCTCGCGGGAGGCGGACTCGAGCGCGCCCGCGAGATCCGCCGGATCGTCGACGCGGCGCATCCCCCGTCCGCCCCCGCCGGCGACCGCCTTGACGAACACCGGGAACCGCATGCGGCCCGACTCTGCCGCCAGGGCCTCCA
>CAYVJJ010000053.1:0-1562 GCA_964451655.1 uncultured Mycobacteriaceae bacterium
CATCGGCTGTCGTGTCTCCGGACCGGCCGGACCCTGGTTCGCCATGCCGCACAGTCTATGGGTGCTGCCCCGCTATCTGCGCAGCGCCGCCAGGTACATCCCGTCGGTGCCGTGCCGGTGCGGCCACAGCTGCACGAACGGCCCCGCACCCAGGTCCGGCATCGCAGGCAGGAGACCGCGGCCGTCGAGTGCGGTGAGCGCGTGCCGCCGCTGAGCGTCCAGGACGATCCCCGAGGTCTCCGCCAGGTGCGGCGAGCACGTCGAATACACGATCACCCCGCCGGGCCGGACGAGTGCGGCCGCCGCCGCAAGCAGCTCGCGCTGCAGCCGGGTGAGCGCATTGACGTCGCCCGGGCCCTTCCGCCAGCGCGCCTCGGGCCGGCGGCGCAGCGCTCCGAGCCCGGTGCACGGGGCGTCGACGAGGATCCGGTCGTACCCGCCGGCGAGCCCGCTGTCGCGGCCGTCGACGGAGTGCACGGTCACCGGGAGGTCTCGACACGCGGTGCGCACCAGCTGCGCACGGTGTTCGGACGGCTCCACGGCGTCCACGTGCGCCCCGTCGATGTCTGCGATCGCGCCCATCAGCGCGGACTTGCCGCCCGGGCCCGCGCACAGGTCCAGCCAGCGCCCGCCGTCCTCGCCGTCGATCGGCGCCAGCGTGACGGCGCGGGCGATGAGCTGGCTGCCCTCGTCCTGCACAGCGGCCAGCCCCTCACGCACCGGATCGAGGGCACCGGGATCTCCGCCGTCGAGGTACACCGCATACGGCGAGTAGCGCCCCTCCTCGCCGCCTGTGGCCAGGGCCAGTTCCTCGGCGCTGATCGCCCCGGGGCGCGCCACCAGGTGCACGCCGGGGCTCGCGTTGTCGGCGGCCAGGGCATCCTCCAGCTCCCCTGCCGCGGGTCCGAGCGCGTCGGCGAACGCCTGCGCGATCCACGCCGGATGGGACTGCCGGAACGCCGCCGCGGCCACCGGGTCACGGTGCGCCGACGGCGACAGTTGCGCAATCCACTGCTCCACGGTCTTCTCCGCGGCACGCCGCAGCACCGCGTTGGCGAAGCCGCCCGCGCCGCGCCCGGCCTCCGCCGCCACCATGTCCACCGTGGTGGACACCGCCGCGTGCGGCGCGACGCGGGTGCGCAGGATCTGATAGACGCCGAGGCGCAGCGCATCGAGCACCGGGGGGTCGATCCTGTCGACCGGGCGGCCGGCGCACGCCTCGATCACGGCGTCCAGCTGGCCCAGCGCGCGGCACGTCCCGTACGCGATCTCGGTGGCGAAGGCGGCGTCACGGCCGCTGATGCCCCGCTCGCGCAGCAGCGCCGGCAGCACGAGGTTGGCGTAGGCGTCGCGCTCGCGGACGGCGCGCAGCGTATCGCGCGCCGCCAGCCGGGCCGGGTCCTCCGCCGGTCGGCTGCGGGCACGGACATCACGGTCGGCAGGGGCCCGCGTCCGCCGCCCCCGGCCGTGTCCCGGGTTCCTGTCGTTCCCCGGTTTCCTGTCGTGTCCCGGTTTCCTGTCGTTCTGCGGTGTCCGGCCGTTCTGCCGCGTTCCACCGCGGC
>CAYVJJ010000053.1:1662-12647 GCA_964451655.1 uncultured Mycobacteriaceae bacterium
CCCGGTTTCCTGTCGTTCTGCGGTGTCCGGCCGTTCTGCCGCGTTCCACCGCGGCGCCGGTCGCCGCCGGGCCCGCCTCGTCCGTCCGGACGCCTGCTCATGCGAAAGTCTCCTCGCCGGACAGGCGGGCGCCGCGCGCCCAGTCGGCGGCGCGCATCGGCTTCTTGCCCGGTGCCTGCACCATGCTCAACCGCACGGGATCGGTGGCGGTGCCCACGTACACGTCCTTCTTGGTGGCCTCGACGCGTCCCGGGGCGAGGCTGCGGCCGGAACCGATGGTCACCGGCCCCAGCTTCAGGCGCGTGTCGCCCAGCATCGTCCAGGCCCCCGGATCCGGCGTCACCGAGCGCACGTGCCGGTCGATCGCCCTCGCCGGATGCCGCCAGCGCACACGCGCGCCCTCGACCGTGAGTTTCTCCGCGTACGAGACGCCGTCATCGGATTGCGGCACGGCGGTGAGCGTGCCGTCCTCGATGCCGTCCATCGTCGCCGCCAGCAGCCGTGCGCCGGAGCCGGCCAGGCGCTCGAGCAGATCGCCCGCCGTGTCCTCGTCCCGGATCCGCTCCGTGACCACGCCGTACACGGGCCCGGTGTCCAGGGCCGGCTCGATGCGGAAGGTGGCGGCACCGGTCACCTCGTCCCCGGCCGCGATCGCCGCCTGCACCGGCGCGGCGCCCCGCCACGCGGGCAGCAGGGAGAAATGCAGATTGACCCAGCCGCGGTCCGGGATCCGGAGCGCCTCGGGCGGCAGCAGAGCCCCGTAGGCGACGACCGGGCAGCAGTCCGGCTCCAGCTCGCGCAGCCGGCGCAGGAAGTCCTCGTCCGAGGCGCGCCGCGGCGTGAGCACCTCGATGCCCGCCTCATCGGCGAGCCGGCCCACCGGTGACCGGCCCGTCTTGCGGCCGCGCCCGGCCGCCGCATCCGGGCGGGTGATCACGGCGACCACCTCGTGCCGCGGGGAGTCGATGAGCTCGCGCAGCGACGGCACCGCCGCCTCGGGTGTGCCCGCGAATACCACTCGCACCTCGGTCGTTCCCTTCGTCGCTTCGTCTTCCGGTCCCCGCCCCGTACAGCTTAGGGCGCACCGGGTCCGCTCCCCGATTCCGCGCGTCGCACAGCGGCCGCAGAGATCAGCCCACACGCACCGGATCGATCTGCACCCGCACCGTGCCCGGCATGCGGTGCGCGCTGAACGACGCCTGCGCCACGGCCAGAGCACGCGCGAGCGCGGCACCGTCGCGCCGCGGCACGCGCAGCAGCATCCGCTCGGCGTCCGGCGGGGGCTCGCCGTCCGCCGCGCCGTCACGTCCGGAGCCCCCGGGCAGACGCACACCCGGCGGCAACGGGACCGGGCCGAGCCTCTCGGTGCTCCCCGGCAGATCCGCCAGATCCAGGAAGGCGCCGAGCGTCGAGGGGGCCGCGTCGACCGCCGCCATCCGCACCGCCGGCGGAAACCGGACCTCCCGGCGTCCCGCGAGTTCGGCCTGCGCATGCCCGACGGGGTCCCACCGGATCAGCGCCTGCACGACCGCGGCGCCGGAATCGGCCACGACGACGACCTTCCCGCCCTCTCCGGCGGACCGCACCAGCGCCGCGGCGCTCATCCACCGCCGCAGCGTCTCCTCGGCCGCGCGCAGATCGGCGCGGGTGAGCAGCGACCACCCGTCGAGCAGCAGCGCGGCCCCGTAACCGGAGGGCGCGCGCGGCTCCGCGCCCACCGTCGCCACGACCACCGATGCGTGCCCGGGGACTTCGTCACGCACCTCGGCGCCCGACGATCCGATCACGGGGACCCCACGGAACGCGCGGCCGAACTCCTCCGCGGTGCGCTCGGCTCCGGTGATGCTCGCCCGCAGTGCACGCGAACCGCACCGCGCGCACGAGTGCGCTGACGCGGGCGTGCCGCACCACCGGCAGACCGGCGGCGCCGCCTCCTCCGCGCCGCCGGCCCCAGCGGCGCCGACCCCGCCAGCCCGTCCGGGCGCCCCCGGGTCTGCGTGCGGGAGCCCGAGCGGGCCGGCGCAACGCCGGCACCGGGCGGGCTCGCGGCAGTGGGCACACGCCACCACCGGGATGTATCCGGCGCGCGGCACCTGCACCAGCACGGGGAGGTCGGCGGACAGCGCCCGGCGGGCCGCCTCGAACCCGATGGCGGGCAGCCGGGCCCGGCGGGCGTCGGGGTCGCGCGCAAGCGCCTGCTCGCTGTCGCCCAGGGCGCGGATCAGGGGGCCGGCCTCCCGCACGGCGGGCCGCGGCGCGAGCAGGTCCCGTGCCCACCCGTGGTCGACGAGGGACTGCGCCTCCGCGGTGCGGGCGTGCCCGCCCAGCAGGAACCCGGCCCCCGCACCGTCGGCGCGCAGCAGCCCCACCTCCCGGGCGTGCGGATACGGCGAACGGGGCTCGGCCAGCAGATCGTCCCCGTCGTCCCACACCGCCACCAGCCCGAGCCGCGCGACCGGCGTGAACACGGCGCTCCGGTTCCCCGCGACGATGCACGGGGGGCCTGCGAGCGCCGTCACCCACCGCCGGTACCGGGCCTGCGGCCCCAGTCCGCCTGCCAGTTCCACCACGGCGCCGTCGTCCGGGCAGAGCGACCGCAGTGCTGCCACCACACGATCCAGGTCGCGGCGGTCCGGCACGATCACCACGGCGGAGCGCCCGCCCGCGTAGGCGGCGCAGGCCGCCTCCGCGATCCGCAGCGCCCAGTCCTCGCCCGGCAGCGCCTGCCACACCGCGCGGGGGGCGCGGCCGTCGTGCGCCGCCTCCAGGAATGCCCCGCCGTGGGTGTAGCGCTCCCATCCCTCCCCGGACGGGCGGGGCGTATCCGTACCCGGCGTGCGCCCGGCCCTCTTGTCCAGAGCCGCAAGCGCGGCCGCCTCGGCGCGCGCATGCCGCGGCGGGATCGCCAGGCGCAGCACGTCGGCCCGGGTGCCCGCGTATCGGCGGGCCACCGCCTCGCACAGTGCGGACAGTCGTGCCGGGAGCACGGCGAGCGGCGAGATCACCCGTTCGAGCGGCCCCAGCCTCCCCTCGTGGTCGGTGGAACCGGCCCGCTCCAGCAGGTAGCCGTCGATCAGCCGTCCCGAGAACCGCACCCGCACGCGGACACCGGGCTGCGCCTGTTCGTCGAGTTCCGCGGGCACGCGGTAGTCGAAGACACGGTCCAGGTGCGCCGGCTGCACCATCGGCAGCACCCGCGCCACGGGCAGGTCGATCCCGCCCGCCGCGGCAGCGCCCCCTCCGCCCGCGTGCGCGCCGGCACCGGGCCTGGTCACGCCGCCCGAATCCGTCACCGCACCCCCTTCCTCGACTGCAGTGGAAACGCCGCCGACCACGCGGCCCGGGGCGCGTTCCCGCAATGGAACGGTACCGGGGTCCGCGTGGTCGGCGGAGTCGGCGGGGTCGGCTTCAGCCCGCGGTTACAGGCCCGCGAGGGCGCGCAGTTCGTCGGCCTTGTCGGTGCGTTCCCACGGCAGGTCCACATCGGTGCGGCCGAAATGCCCGTAGGCGGCGGTCTGCGCGTAGATGGGCCGCAGCAGGTCCAGGTCGCGGACGATGGCGCCGGGGCGCAGGTCGAACACCTCGGAGATCAGCGACTGGATCTTCGACGGGTCGATCTGTTCGGTGCCGAAGGTCTCCACGAACAGGCCCACCGGCGCGGCCTTGCCGATCGCGTAGGCGACCTGCACCTCGATGCGCTCGGCGAGCCCGGCCGCGACCGCGTTCTTGGCCACCCAGCGCATGGCGTACGCACCGGAGCGGTCCACCTTCGACGGGTCCTTGCCGGAGAACGCGCCGCCGCCGTGGCGGGCCATGCCGCCGTAGGTGTCGACGATGATCTTGCGGCCGGTCAGGCCGGCGTCGCCCATCGGTCCGCCCAGCACGAATTTGCCGGTGGGGTTGACCAGCAGCCGCACGTCTTCGGCGTCGAGCGCGGCGCCGGTCTGCCCGATGTCCGCGAGCACGGGCGCCAGCACCTTGTCCCGGATGTCCACCGCGAGCATGTTGTCCAGGTCGATGTCCGCCGCGTGCTGGGTGGACACGACGATGGTGTCCAGCCGCACGGGACGGTCCCCCGCGTACTCGATGGTGGCCTGCGTCTTGCCGTCCGGGCGCAGATACGGCAGCACGCCGTCCTTGCGCACCGCCGTGAGGCGGCGGGAGAGCCGGTGCGCCAGCGCGATCGGCATCGGCATGAGCTCCGGGGTGTCGCGGCAGGCGTAGCCGAACATCAGCCCCTGGTCCCCCGCGCCCTGCCGGTCGATCTCGTCGTCCGAGGCGCCGACCCGCGATTCATACGCCGTGTCCACGCCCTGGGCGATGTCCGGCGACTGCGCACCGATGGCGATGTTGACACCGCACGAGTCCCCGTCGAAGCCCTTCGAGGAGGTGTCGTAGCCGATCTCGAGGACCTTCTCGCGGACGATCCTGGGGATGTCCACATAGGCCTTCGTCGTGACCTCGCCCACCACGTGGACCTGGCCGGTGGTCACCAGCGTCTCCACCGCGACGCGGCTGCCCGGGTCCTTGTCCAGCATCGCGTCGAGGATCGAGTCGCTGATGGCATCGCAGATCTTGTCCGGATGGCCCTCAGTCACCGACTCGCTGGTGAACAGCCGATGTCCCGTGTTGGTCACAGACATTTCTCTCCCAAGGCTCTCGTCACGGATGGCTTCTCGTCTGTCGCACGTCCCGCACGGGGCGCGGACCGCCCGCTGTGGAGGCTGGTATGAGGGCTCTCGTCATCAGCCGGAGTGGAACGGGTGCCACCCGAGCCTATGCCTCCGCGTGCTGCGGGGGCCGCAGGGGTCCGGCAGCGGGGACCCGCCGGGGCGGTGCGACGCGCGCGTCCGCGGGTCCGTCAGGTCAGCGGCGACAGTGACCGTCGCCCAGCAGCGCGGTCACGGCGTCGAGGATGCGGCTCGACATCAGTGATTTGGAGCCGTGCTCGATGGCGCGTTCGGTGCCGTCGGCCCCGAGCAGCCAGCCGTCGTTGGAATCCAGGCCGAACGTGCGGTCCTCCCCCACGGTGTTGACCACCAGCAGATCGACGCCCTTGCGCTCGAGCTTGGCGCGGCCGTGGTGCAGCGCGTCCCCCTCGGCGTCCCCGGTCTCCGCGGCGAACCCGACGACGACACGCACCGCATCCAGGTCCCCGTCGGCCCGCCGCTGCACCAGTCCCCGCAGGATGTCGGGGTTGCGGGCGAGAGCGACGGTATCGGGTTCGCTGGCCGAACCCTTCTTCATCTTCGCCTCCGCACGGGTGGCGGGGCGGAAATCTGCGACGGCGGCCGCCATGATCACCACGTCCGCGTCACGGGCCGCCGAATCCACCGCGGATTCCAGCTCCGCGGCGGTGCCGATCCGTTCCACGGTGACGGCGGGAGGGTCCGGCAGGCCCACCGACGCCGCGGCGATCAGCCGGACCTCGGCCCCACGCTGGGCGGCCAGACGCGCCAGCGCGTATCCCTGCTTGCCGGAACTGCGGTTGCCGAGGTACCTGACCGGGTCGAGAGGCTCACGCGTGCCACCGGCCGTGATGACGATGCGCACCCCCTCCAGATCCCGCGGGACGGCGTCGGAGCGCTCGAGCACCACGTCGGCCAGCGCACAGATCTCCCCCGGATCCGGCAGGCGGCCCGCCCCCGAGTCCGCACCGGTGAGCCGGCCGGATGCGGGCTCGATGACGACGGCGCCCCGGCGGCGCAGCGCGGCGACGTTGTCGGCGGTGGCGGGGTGCTCCCACATCTCGGTGTGCATGGCGGGCGCGAACAGCACAGGACAGCGGGCGGTCAGCAGCGTCGCGGTGAGCAGGTCGTCGGCGCGGCCGTGCGCGGCGCGCGCCATGAGGTCCGCCGTGGCCGGAACGATGACCACCAGATCCGCCTCCTGGCCCAGGCGCACGTGCGGCACCTCCGGCACATCCGCGAACACCCCGGTGTGCACCGGGGCGCCGGACAGGGCTTCAAAGGTGGCGGCGCCGACGAATTCGAGCGCCGACGCCGTGGGGATCACGCGGACCTCGTGCCCGGCCTCGGTGAAGTGCCGGACGACCGAGCACGACTTGTAGGCGGCGATGCCCCCACCGACCCCGACGACGATCCGCCGGGGCCGCTCCGCCTGTCCGCTCACTCGCCTTCGGTGTGCTCGAGGAGGTCCGAGTGGATCTCCCGCATGGCTATCGAGAGCGGCTTCTCCTGCAGGCCCGGCTCCACCAGCGGGCCGACGTACTCGAGAATCCCCTCGCTGAGCTGGTTGTAGTAGTCGTTGATCTGCCGCGCACGCTTGGCGGCGAAGATCGCCAGAGCATACTTCGACGACACACGGTCGAGAAGCTCATCGATGGGCGGGTTGGTGATGCCCTGCGGGGTGTCGTACGGCCGCACGGACTCGGTGGCCGTGGACTCGCCTGCATCGACCTTGCTGCTCACTCGCATATCTCCTGACATCACTGCGTGATTTATCGGGTGATCCCCGGGGCCGTCCGCGGCGTGATCGCCTGCCGACGGGGGCCGCGGATCACACTGCTCCCGGGCCGATCGTCAATGATACCAACTCGTCCACGGCGCGGTCGACATCGTCGTTGACCACGACATGGTCGAACTCGTCCTGGGCGGCGAGCTCCGCGCGGGCCGTCGCCAGCCGGCGTTCCACCACGGCCGCCTCCTCGGTCCCCCGGTCCGTCAGCCGCGCCACCAGGTCCTCCCAGGTGGGCGGAGCCAGGAACACGAACCGCGCGTCCGGCGTCGAGCGCCGCACCTGCCGCACGCCGGCGAGGTCGATCTCGAGCAGCACCGGCCGGCCGGCATCGAGCGCCTCGCGGATGGGGGCGGCCGGGGTGCCGGAACGCTGCAGACCCCCGTGGATCTCCGCCCACTCGAGCAGCTCGCCCCGGTCGATCATCCGCTGGAAGCGGTCCGCGTCCACGAAGCGGTAGTCGACCCCGTCGACCTCTCCCGGGCGCGGGGCACGGGTGGTGACCGACACGCTGAACATCAGGTCCGGGATCCGGCGGCGCAGCTCCTTGACGATCGTCGACTTCCCGACGGCCGAGGGGCCGGCCAGTACCACCAGCCGGCCCCTCGCCGTATCGTCCGGGCGCTGCGGCACCGGATCGGTGCCCGCGTCCATGGGAATCACTCGAAGTCGAACTTGGCCAGCAGAGCCTTGCGCTGGCGGTCACCGAGGCCGCGCAGGCGGCGCGTGGGGGCGATCTCAAGCTCGGACATGATCTCCTGCGCCTTGACCTTGCCGACCTTCGGCAGCGCCTCGAGCAGCGCGGAGACCTTCATCTTGCCGAGGATCTCATCCGTCTCGGCGTCCTTGAGGACCTGCTTGAGGTCGGTGCCGCCGCGCTTGAGGCGCTCCTTGAGCTCAGCCCTGGCCTTGCGAGCGGCTGCCGCCTTCTCCAGAGCAGCGGCGCGCTGCTCGTCGGTCAACTGGGGAAGGGCCACGGTTCCTCCGTCTCATCGTCTACGTGGATCATCGATCTGCATAGTCCACCTCGGGCGCCGGTCGCGCAAGCGGTGCGAACACCGCAGGTGAACAGCAGCGATAGCGACCGTACTCAGCCCGGGTGGCATTTGCGAACCGGCCCCCTGCCCGCCCGGCCCGCAGCACCCCCGGCCGTTCCCGCCCGGCCGGATACGGCCGCGGTGCCGCCGCGACGCGCCGACCGCGCGGCACGCCCCCGGCGTGTGTCCGGAATCCCCAGGTCATCGGTCTTTTGCCGGCCGGGGTCGCAGGTCATCGACCGCGGCCGGAACCCGCCTGCGCGCCGGGTGCACGGCCGGATGCCGGGCCCGCGCAGCGCGGTCGAGAAAAATTCCGCGGACGCCGCATCCCGCGCGTGTCGCACCCGATCCGCGCACGTCGGCGCGCATCGGGGAGGCGGCGAGTCCGATCATCGCGGCCACGGCGGCGAGCCAGGTGGACTCGGTGCCGAGCCACCCGAGCACCGGCATGGCGGCACCCGCCGATGCCGCCAGAGGCGCGGCGCGCACGAAGGCCGCGGCCACCACCACCGACGCCGCCGCCAGCGGCACCGCCGGCGGCCGTGTCCGGCGTGCCGTCACAGCACCGGCGTCCGCAGCACCCGCCGACGGGGTGAGGAGCAGGCCCACCGCCGGTACGAGCCAGACATAGTGGTGTGTCCACGCCACGGGGAGGACCAGCTCCACCCCCAGCGCGACCACCACGAGCGCCGCGACCGGGCCGCGCCCGCGGGAGGCCCGCAGTCCGCACCAGACGGTGAGCCCGGCCGCGGCGACGCACGCGGGCAACCAGACCCCCGCGACCGCGGCATCGGAGGCGCCCGGGGGGAGCGTGCGCAGCACCGCCCCGCGCAGCGATTGATTGCCGTGCGCCGAGGGGTCGCCCACTGCGACCAGTCCGGTGATCCCGGGCAGGACGTCGGTGACGTAGCGGCGGGTGGGCCCGGGCAGGGCCAGCAGGGCCAGCAGTGTGCAGCCGAGCCCCGCCGCGGTGCCCGCCGCCACGACGCGCACACGCCCCCGCAGCAGTGGCGCGGCCAGGTATGCGGCGGGGATCAGCTTGACGGCGGCCGCACAACCGGTGAGCACCCCGCGCGGGAGCCGGCGCGGCAAGCGCACCGCCGGGTCCGCGTCGGCCAGGCACAGCGCCATCAGCGGCAGACCGATCTGGCCGAAGCCCAGGTGGTCGGTCACCGGCCCCGCAGCCGACCACACGGCGGTGAGGCCCAGCACCCACCACAGCCGTCCGCGTCTCCCGCCGAGCGCCCCCCGGTAGGCGATGGCGATCGACGCCGCCAGCGCGCACACGCTGACCACGGTCCAGACCCACTGCGCGTCCCGCCACGCCAGCAGAGCGAGGACCGTGCCCGGAAGGGCGCCGAACGGCGGGTAGGTGAACGGCACTCGGGCGGCCCCGTGCGGTCCGCCGTAGAGCCCGCGCCCCGCCAGCACATCGCGGCCGGCCTCGAAGTAGACGCGCAGGTCGATCCCGTGCACCGTGTCGACGAGCCGGAACAGCGCGGTCAGGGCCAGTGCCGTCGCCGCGACGGCGACCGCCGCCGCGGCGAGGCGCAGGCCCCGACGCCTCACCGCAACGCGGCCTCGATCCGGTCCCGTGTCCGCTCGGCGCTCTCCCGCAGCCGTGCCGGGTCGGGCCCGTGGCGGAGGATCGCGCGCGACGAGGTGGGGAGCAGCACGCCGGTCACCCCGGCGAAGATCCCCGCCAGGTCCTCCTCCGTCGCGCCCTGGGCGCCGAGCCCGGGGGCCAGGACGGGGCCGCGGAACCCGTCGAGACGGAGCCCGTGCTCGCGCGTGGCGCCCACGACGAGGCCCACCGTGTCCGGCCCGGCAGCGGCGGCCGCGTCGACCACGCTTTGGGCCACGCTCGCATCCGGGGTCCCGCCCGCCGCCGCGACCACCTGTGCGGTCTGCACCGCCGCCCCCTCGGGGTTGGAAGTGCGCGCCAGCACGAACACGCCACGCCCGCTGTCGCGGGCCTGTGCCACCGCGGGGGCGAGTGCGCCGAACCCGAGGTACGGGGTCGCGGTCACCGCGTCGACCGCCAGGGGCGCGCCGTCGCCGAGCCAGGCACGCGCGTACGCGGCCATCGTGGAGCCGATATCGCCGCGCTTGGCATCCGCCAGGACCAGGGCACCGGCCTCACGCAGCCCCGTGATCGCACGCTCGAGCACGGCCAGACCGGCGGCGCCGTACTCCTCGAACAGCGCGACCTGCGGCTTGACGACCGCGACGGCCGGCCCCAGCGCCTGCAGGCACACGTCGGTGAACGCGGCCAGGCCGTCCACCGTGTGCGGCAGCCCCCACGCCTCGAGCAGCTGCGGGTGCGGATCGATGCCGGCGCACAGGCGCCCGCGCACCTCCACCGCGGAGCGCAGGCGCTCCGCGAACGGCGCGCGCGGGCCCGTCCCGCCGGCGTCGGCGGTCACGCCCTGCCGCCGTCCGGGCGCAGGTGCGCATGCAGGTCCTGCAGCGACCGGACGCCGATGTCGCCCCGGATCATCGACTCCACGCCCTGGACGGCCGCCGCCGCACCCTGCACGGTGGTGATGCAGGGCGTGGATGTCGAGATGGCGGCGCTGCGGATCTCGTAACCGTCCACACGGGGCCCGGACGTGCCGAAGGGCGTGTTGATGACCAGGTCCACCTTGTGGTCGCGCAGCTTCTCGACGATCGAATCCCGACCGGCGCGATCGTCCGAGTACTTCGCGATCTCAGTGGCCTGGATCCCGTTGCGGCGCAGCATTTCCGCTGTCCCGACGGTGGCAAGGACCGTGAATCCCAGGTCTGCCAGCCGCTTGACGGGGAACACCATGGCGCGCTTGTCCCTGTTGGCCACGGACACGAACACCGTGCCGCTGGTGGGCAGGGCGCTGGAAGCGCCGATCTGGCTCTTCGCGAACGCGGTGCCGAAGTCCTTGTCGATGCCCATGACCTCGCCGGTGGACTTCATCTCCGGGCTCAGCAGCGTGTCGATGCCGGTGCCGTCGGCCTTGCGGAACCGGTTGAACGGCAGCACGGCCTCCTTGACCGCCACCGGGGCGTCCTCGCCGACGGTCCCGCCGTCGCCCGCGGCCGGCAGCACACCGGATTCGCGCAGCTGCGCGATCGACTCACCCAGCATGATCCGGGAGGCCGCCTTCGCCAGCGGCACGCCGGTGGCCTTGGACACGAACGGCACCGTGCGGCTGGCCCGGGGATTGGCCTCGAGCACGTAGAGCACGTCGTCCTTGAGGGCGTACTGGACGTTCATCAGCCCCCGCACGCCGATGCCTTTCGCCAGGGCCTCCGTGGAGCGGCGCACCGCCTCCACGTCCTGGCGGCCGAGCGTGATCGGAGGCAGCGCGCACGCGGAGTCGCCGGAGTGGATGCCGGCCTCCTCGATGTGCTCCATCACGCCGCCCAGGTACACCTCCTGCCCGTCGCAGAGCGCGTCGACGTCGATCTCGATGGCGTCCTCGAGGAAGCGGTCCA
>CAYVJJ010000054.1:0-12610 GCA_964451655.1 uncultured Mycobacteriaceae bacterium
TGGCGCCGACCACCATGAACAGCGACGACTTGAACAGCGCGTGCGCCACCACCACCGCGGACCCTGCCAGCGCCGCATCGCGGGTGCCGACGCCCACCAGCACGATCATGAAGCCGAGCTGACTGACGGTGCCGAACGCGAGCATCAGCTTCAGGTCGCGTTCCCGCAGCGAACGCCACCCGGCCAGGATCATCGTGACCAGGCCCAGCGTCAGCACCAGCGGCCGCCAGTAGCCGGTGGCGGCGAACGCGGGCGCCAGCCGGGCGACCAGGAAGATGCCCGCCTTGACCATGGCGGCCGCGTGCAGGTAGGCGCTCACCGGGGTGGGTGCGGCCATGGCGCCCGGCAGCCAGAAGTGGAACGGCACGATGGCGGACTTGCTCAGCGCGCCCACCAGCAGCAGCACCACCGCGACGTCCACGAGGGTCCCCGACGGCGGGGCGGCGACGATCTCCGAGAGCAGGAAGGTGCCGGCCCGCATGCCGAGCGCGACGATCCCGACCAGCATCGCCAGGCCGCCGGCGGTGGTGACCAGCAGCGCTTTGGTGGCGGCCTGCCGGCTGGTGGCGCGTTCGGCGTAGTGGCCCACGAGGAGGAACGACAGGACCGTCGTGATCTCCCAGAAGATGTAGAGCAGCAGCATGTTGTCGCTGAGCACCAGGCCCACCATGGCGCCGCCGAACGCGGTCAGCTCCGACGCGAACAGCCCCAGCCGCGGCTCGGTGTCGCGGAAATAGCGTGCGCAGTACACCAGGACCAGGGCGCCCACCCCGAGCACCAGCACCGCGAGGATCTGCGCCAGCGCGTCGTACCGCAGCGCGAAGTCCATCGACAGCGACGGCACCCATTGCGCGTCCACCGTGGCCGCCGAGTCCCAGGCCGACGCAGCCCACACGGTGCCGCCGGCGGGGACCGCGGCCAACAGGTAGAAGGCGTTGCGGCCCAGACGGCGGACGAGCAGGGGAGCACACGCCGCCGCGATCAGATACGCGACGAGCAGTGTGATCATGCAGTACTCCGACCTGGCGGCAACGATTGTGCAGTCGGAACGATCTTAATGGAGCGCCGGGAGTGCTCTGCGCCACCGTTCGGCGCTCGCCGGCCTGTGGATAACCGGGCGATGCGGCGACGGCACCGTGCTAGGTTGTGGAAGTTCGCCGCGGAGAGGGCGGCGGCCCGGTGGGGGAGCCGGGCGCCCCGGGGGCGCGTGACTGCGTGGCCGCGTGACTGCGGGGCCGGGGATGAGGGGAATCGATAAGGGGGGTCATGACGGGAACACGTACGAACGCGGCCGCCGGGGCCATGGTGGCCGTCGAGCCTGCGGCGATGATCGCGGCGGCCGTGCAGCTCGAGGCGGTCGCGGACTCGGTGCTCGCCGCGCAGCGCTCGCACAGCCCGGTCCTGCACGCCGTGCCCGCGGGGTCGGAGGAGGTGTCGTTCACCGTCTCCCGCAACCAGCACCTGGTGGCGGACAGCTTCGACACGGCGGCGCAGACGGGGGCGGAGCAGCTGCGCGCGGCCGCGGACACGCTGCGGATGCAGGCGGCGGCGTACGGCTCGTCCGACGCGGCGGGTGCGGCGGCGGTGGAAGCCCAGTACTAGAACAGACGCGCAGGTGAATGGACGTGCAACGGCGGCGGCGCGCGCACGGTCGGGCGGCTGCGTCGTCATGCAGATCCGGGGGGATGAGCAATGGTGGGATTCACGGGGGTCATCTGGTTCCCGCGCGGGGCCACGATCAACTCGGCGGCCCTCTATACCGGGCCGGGGCCGGTACCGCTCACGGCCGCGTCGGCCGCGTGGAGCGACCTGGCGGGCGTGCTCGGTGCGGGCGCGGCGGCGCTGACGGCGGTGGTCGCTGAACTCGGCGCCACATGGCAGGGGCCGGCGGCGGACGTCGCCTACGCGAGCTTCGCCGCGTACGGGGCGTGGCTGGCCGAGACGACGGAGCACGCGGCGCGGATGGCGGTCACCACGGGCGCCGGGGCCGCGGCGTACACGGCGGCAGCGCTGGTGATGCCGAGTCCGGCGGAGATCGCCGCCACCCGCGCGGCCGTCGCGGCGGCGACGGTGGCGGCGGCGCCGACGGGCGCCGGTCTGGGGGCTGCGGCCGCGGCCGCCGAGGCCGCGGAGCGGGAGATGGACATCCGGGCGGCGATGGCGATGGACGGCTACGAGGCCGCGTCCACCGTGTTGTCGGTGCCCGAGCCGTTCCGGCCCGCGCCGCAACTCACGGTGCCGCGACGACAGTCGCTCTCGTCGGCCGATGCGGCGGCGCGCGAGGCGGCCACCATCCTCGACGGCGCCCGCGAGCAGGTGCACGCGGCGGTGGCGCAGTTGCCCGGGCCGACCGATGGCGGGTCGCAGGCCGTGGGCGACGCCGCAGCAGCCGTCACCCGGGCCGCCTCGACGGGGATACCGCAATCGCATATCGGTCAGTCCGCTCTGGTCACGCCCGCGGCCGCGGGCGGACCGGGACCGCACCCGGTGCCGGCCACCGGGGTCGTCCCGTCGGGCGTGGGCGCTGCGGTCGTGAGTGGTGCCGTCGTCGCGCCGGGGGCGCCGACCGCGGCCTGGCCGCGGTCGGCGGGCGCCGTCGGACCGCCCCGTCCGGCCGCGCTGGCCCCCGTGCTGCGCGGGGAGGCGGCGGGCGCGACGTCCCCGGCGCCGGGCGGCGGTGCACCCGGAGCGCGCGCCGAACAGTCCCGCATCGGCGGGGCACCCGTACGGGGCGCGGTGCCGCCCGGTACGCGTTCCTCGTCCGGTGGTGGCGCCGGTGACGAGCACGAGCCGGAGGAGCGGCTGCGGAGTCTCGACCGGGTCGACGACGGCCGCCTGGTGGTCCCCGCCGTGCTCGGGCAACGGCGGTGAACGGGGCGCTGCCCGTCACTCTTCCGGCCGGGGAATTGCGGCGGTGCGCCGGGAAGCTGGGCATCGAGGAGCTGCCGGTGGTGCTGGGCCGGGAACTGTGCGGTGGTGCTGCGGCCGCCGGTGAGCACGGGGATCCGGCGGCGGAACCCGCGCCGGAGTTGATCGACGCAGTCCGGCTGCTCGGCTGCGCCTCGGCGGAACTCGCGGCGCGGCGGTTCACCGCGGAGGGGGTGGCGCGGCTGTGCATCGCCGGCGACGAATCCGGCACCGCCGGCGGCACCGGCGGTGCTCTAGGAGCGCCGGGACGTCTGGCCGCCGCCCGCCGCGGCCCCGCAGAGGAGGCCGCCGTCACCGTGGGCTGGGCGCGGTCCCGTGCGGCCGAGCTGGCCGACTTCCTCGGCGCGGCACCTCCCGTCGATGTCCCTGCAGTGCGGGCACTGCAGGGAGAGCTGCAGGCCCGGCTGGGTGCAGCCGGAACCGGCATGACCGCGGGAGCCTGCGCCGGCGCCCTGACCGCGTGCGGAATCGGTGTCGCGGCGGACAAGATCGCGCCGGTGCTCGTCGGCGCGACCGCGTGGGCTGAGATCGTGCGGGTGACACGCGTCGGCGGCGCACCCGGGCACACCCGCGCGGCCCTGGTGGTGTTCGACTCTCCGCACGGCAGGCTGGCCGCCACACCGGGTCTGGCGCCCGGCGGCGCGCTGTGGACCACGTTCGGCCCCGGGGACACCGCACGAATCGCGCGGGGGATCGAGGCGCTCGATGCGCTGGCGGAGCGGGAAGCGCTGGCGGATCGGGAGCATAGGCGCGCGCCGGCATGCGCGGAAACCGGTACGACCGGTCCCCCTTGGTGATGCTATGCGTTACTATCGTGATGCGGAACGGTTGATGTGATCGGGTCCTTCGCTGACAGGTTCACCGAGCGTGTATGGGGCAGACGGCGGACCGCCCTTCCGGCGGACGTGCAACGCAGAGCCTGGAAGAAGCCGGCCATCCTCCACCGTGCCGCAGGGCTCGACGATCTCCGTGTGCCGCCGGGAACCGCCTCGAGCAACTCAAAGGCGGACGAACTGGTCAGTACAGCATCCGTATCAACAGGCAGTGGAGGATCTGCTTCGTCTGGACCGATTCGGGTCCCGAACAGGTGCAGATCACCGATTACCACTGACGCACGAGGTGAGGGCAATGGGTGACATCCCGATCATGGGTCCCGTCCACCCGGGGATCATCCTGGCAGAGGAGTTCCTCGCGCCGATGGGCATCACCAGTTACCGGCTGGCCAAAGACATCGGCGTCCCGCAGACGCGCATCAGCGCGATCACCCACGGGCGCCGCCGGATCTCCGCCGATACGGGCCTGCGGCTGTCGCGGTACTTCGGGATGTCCGAGGGTTTCTGGACCGGACTCCAGGACGACTATGAGCGCGCACGGGCCAAGGACCGCATCGGCGATGCGCTCGAGGAGATCCGCCCGATCGCCTCGTGACACCAGCGTCCTGCATCACTGACAACCCGATCACAAGGGCGGTGCTCAGCCCGGCCGGCCGATGAGCCGGGCCTCGTCGGGGATCGAGACCATCTCAGCGGTGGCCGTGCCCCCGCGTACCTCCACGCGCACCGTGCCCGGGGTGTGCGGAACCTGCGTCAGCCTCGCATCCACGTCCGCGGACGTCGGTCCCGGCGCCACGACCATGAGGGTCGAATCCGAGGGGACCGGAGGCAGCCGCGGCGCACAGTCGACGCAGTCGACCACGATGACTCCGAACAGCCGCAGGTCGCCGGCGGTCAAGGTGCTCCCCGGCTCGGTGACGGCGCCCGAGGCGGTGCTGGAGCCGGCGTCCACCCGCAACGCGTCCCTGTCGCCGATCTCCGATTCGAGATGCCGCCATTCGCCGGGACGGTCCGTGACCACCGTGACGCGTGCCCCGGTGGCGAGCGCGCGCACGACGGCCTGCCGCGCCACATAGGCACTTCCGACGATCTCGACGGAGGCCAGGCCGGGACCGGTCAGCGGCGCCAGTACTGCACTGCCGTCGGCGGCGCCGCCGATCAGCTGCCCGTCGCCGCCGACGGCCAGTGCAGGCCTCGCCGCGTCGTCAGGATTCAACTCGGACATGCCCGACGCCGACTCGAGCAGGCTTCCGCCGCCGGGCA
This sequence comes from uncultured Mycobacteriaceae bacterium, assembly GCA_964451655.1. Taxonomy (GTDB): domain Bacteria; phylum Actinomycetota; class Actinomycetes; order Mycobacteriales; family Mycobacteriaceae; genus Tomitella. The sequence continues at coordinate 5,025 of CAYVJJ010000054.1, forward strand.
CGGTCGCCCGCATAGCGTCGGCCTGCGCACCGGTGAGCAGGCGGGCGCCCGGTAGCGGCGGCGCCGTGAGGGGCTCCGAGGTCGTATACCGGGCGATCGCACCGACTCGCACTCCGCCGCGGCGGCCCCGCCGCACCGCCACCGAGACCACTGCCGCGTCGACGTCCGTATCCCATACGGCCGACCACGGGTTCGGATCGGATCCGAGGGATTCGACGGGCAGCCGGAAGGCGGTGTGCACCGCGCCGTCTGCGCCGAGCGCGTGATCCCACCGCGGGCGGACGCTGAGCCTGCCTCTGCCCGGCTGCGCTGAATCGGGCCCGGCTGCGGCGGGGGTGAAGAAGTGCTCCTGTGCGGCGTCGAGATCTGCCGGGGTGAGCATGGTGCACGCGAATCCGTTCCTCTCCAGCGTGCGCACTGTGCGGGCGGCGGCCACCCCGGCGGCCCGCACCGCCCCGCGCACGGGGGCGCCGTCGCCGGTCCGTCGTGCGACGGCATCGGGACACTGCGCCGGATCGAGGCGGATGACGATCACCACGTCCCGGCGCGCCGCGGCCGGAAGCGGGCCGATCAACCGGCTGCACGACTGCACGGCCGCACTCGGGCCGGCGATGCGGGCGCTCAGGACATGGATGTCGATGCCGGAGAGGCGGATGTCGAACTGGTCGAGCAGCGGTGCCAGGAGTGCGGGTGTGAGGGCGGCCGCCGGTGCGCGCAGACGTCGGCGGGCGCTGACGGTGGTGATGACCGCAGATGCAGGGCGGACCTGCATCGCGCAGAGTAATTCGCCACGGTCCCAGACGAACCCGGTCGACGGCGGCACGGCGAGCGAGCCCGGTAGGCTCCGGGTCGCCGCACTGTCCACGCCATGGTGCGCGGCGCTGCGGGCCGGTGCCGTCGCGGGCGGGCCTATCGCGCCACGGCCCACCGCCAGGTGGCGCAGCCGCGATGCGGCGGTATCGAGCATCGACTGCCCGCGCAGGGGGATGAGCGCTCCGGCCGCCACCGCCGCTCCGAGCACCATCGACGGCACCGCTGGAGCACCGGCGAGCGCGCACGCGGCGGCCGTGCCGATGCCCAGTGCCTCCGCAGGCACGACTGTTCCGATGCGCGCATGGACCACGCCGATCACTCCCCCCTGTCGCCGCCCGGCCCCTCCCCGGACGGCGACTACGGTAATGTGCCCCGCGGGGGAGCGCGAGAACCGGGGGGTGCCATGCCCGCGCCATTGACTACCAAGCCGCAGGTGAACGGCTATCGATTCATCGTCCGTCGCATGGAGCATGCGGTGGTGCGCCGCGATGTGCGCATGCTGCACGAGCCGCTGCGCAGCGCATCGCGTTCGCTGGTCGTCGGCGGGGTGCTGGGCACGCTGGTGATGGCCGGATTCGGCATCGCCGCGTGGGTGAGTCCGGATCCGGACACCGACGGCGCGTCCATCCTGCTCGCCGAAAACAGCGGGGCGCTGTATGTGCGGGTGCCGGAGGCGGCGCAGGGTGGTGGCGCGGACGGATCCGCGGGCACGGAGGATGTGCTGCATCCCGTGCTCAACCTGGCGTCCGCGCGCCTGATCGCAGGTGACGCGGCCGCGCCGCAGGCTGTCCCGGATGGCAGTATCCCGGGTCTGCGTCGGGGTGCACTTGCAGGGATTCCCGGTGCTCCGCAGCGGCTTCCGGGACGCGAGTCGCAGATCGCAGGGCCGTGGACCGTGTGCGATGAGCTCGACCGCGGAACGGTATCGCGGACCGTCGTCCTCGTCGGCGAGGCGGAGCCGGTGTCGGAGAGGCCGGGATCAGAGGCGCCGGGGTCAGTGGAGCAGGGGCAGGAACCTGCATCGTCGTCCGGTCCGGCGCGGCCGCTCGGGGAGGGGCATGCGGTGCTCGTCGCCTCGGGAGGGAGGGACTACTTGGTTTACGGCGGTGCGCGGTCCGTGGTCGTCCCGTCGGATCCCGCCGTCTCCCGGTCCCTGGGGTTGGCCGGCGTCGAGCCGGCGGGTGTCTCGCACGCACTCATCGCGGCACTGCCGGAAGGGCCGCCGCTGCAGGCGCCCCGCATAGCAGGGGCCGGAACGGTGCCGGTATACCCCATCGGCGGGGCGCGTGTGGGCGACGTGGTGCGGACCGGGCGGGGCGGTGCCACTGACCTTTACCTGGTTCTGCCCGATGGGCTGCAGCCGGTGACGCCGATGGTGGCCGATCTGATCACCTACTCCGGTGCAGGGCGCGGCATCCGGATGCGGGACCTTCCCGCCGCCGTGGTGGCGGGCGCGCCCGTGACGCGCAGCCCCGTGGACGTGGACGGATACCCCGCCTATCGGCCGGACGTGCGGGCAGATCCGCCGCCGGTGCTGTGCGCCTCGATGGAGCGTCCGGCGGAGGAGGAGAGCGCGGTATGGCACGTGCTCGCCGGTGGTCGTCTGCCCACGGACCGGCTCTCGTCGGAGGTGCACCTGGTGGGGGCGGACGGTCCCGGCCCGTCAGCCGACGGCTTCGTGATGGAGCCCGGCTCCGCAGCCCATGTCAGAGCGTCCGGGCATCGGCCGGCGGACGGGCACGAGGGTCCGCGTTTCCTGGTAGGCGACACGGGGACCCGCTACGGCATACCGGATTCCGACACGTCGACGGTGCTCGGCCTGGGTGCGCAGACGGATCCGGCGCCGTGGTCGATCCTCGGGCTGCTGCCGGCGGGCCCGGCGTTGACGCGGTCCGATGCGCTGGTGGTGCACGACGGACTGGCTCCGGACCCGGCGCCGGAATCGCTCGCGGCGGGCGAGTGACGACCGGCGTGCTGTCGGAATCCACCGGCTTCGATTCGGAATCAATCGACGCCGGAGCGATCGGCCCGCGCATCACCCGGGGACGTGTGCGTGGTCCTCCCCCCGTCGGCAGCGACGCACGATCGCTCCTACGAGTACGGAACCCAGCAGGAGCACCACGATGCCGGCTGTGCCGGTCAGCGCGCGGGTGCGCGCGAGGTGCCCGGGGGGAGCGGGCTCCGGCGGCGGAGCGAGTCGATCGGTGTTGCCCGCGGGGCCACCGTTGCCCGGATACGAGGCGCCGGTGAACTGCATGCCGGTGCGGCGCGCGCCGTCCACGGGCAGGGGGGCGGTGAGCGCGGCGATCGGGTCCACGACCCCGTAGCCCACGGTCGGCTCCCATCCGTGCGGACCCGGGTGCGCGGTCGCGGCGATTCTCCGGGTCACCTGCGGCGCCGTGAGCGCAGGGAAGCGCGTGCGGATGTCGGCGGCCAGTCCGGCGACGAACGGCGCGGCGAAGCTGGTGCCTTCGATCGCCGTCACGCCATGCTCGGTCCGGATCCTGTCGGCGAGTCCGCCGTCGGGGTCGTTGGCGAGGGATGTGATGCCGCTGCCCGGCGCCGCCACCGTGACCCACGGGCCCGCCAGGCTGAACTCGGAGGGGGCGCCTCCCGGCTCGGCGGACGAGACCGTGAGGACGTGGTCGGCGAAATGGGCCGGCGCCACGTCGGTGAACGCGGTGTCCCACGCCCGGTGGTCGGGCCGAAGAGGATTCCGCTCGGAACGGTTCTGCCGGCAGGTGCCGCCGGTGTTCCCCGCCGCCGCCACGATGACGACGTCACGTGCGGCGGCATAGGAGACCGCGTCCTCCAGCAGCGGTGAACGCACGGAGCCGACGCCGCTGCCGCACGCGACCTCCGAGATGTTGATGACGGTGGCGCCCTGATCGACCGCCATACGGATCGCCTCGGCGAGCGTGCGGATCGACCCGGTACCGCCGGCGCCCACGGGGCTGCCCGCCGCATCCTCGTCGCCGGCACCGCGACGAGCGTCGGTGTCCGTGTACTTCGCGGAGCTCTGCCGGATGGAGAGGATCCGTGCATCGGGCGCCACGCCGGCGAACCCGTCCTCCTGCGACGGTGCGGCACCGATGATGCCGGCGACCAGGGTGCCGTGGGCGTCGCAGTCGTCCAGTCCGTCGGTGGCATGGGGTGTCCCGGGGCGTCTGCCGCCGACGAGGTCTCCGCCTCCGACCAGATGGGGCAGACGCGGATGCGGAGCCACCCCTGTGTCGATGACGGCGACCGTCTGTCCTGCCCCGCGGCTGAAGCGCCACAGGTCTTCGACGGCGAACCGCGCCTGCGGCTCCGGCACCCCGACAGGTGGGGAACCGGGCGCGCGATCGGCGACGGCGCACGGAGCGCTCTGGCGCACATCGGCGTGCGCGGGCGGGGCGGACAGCAGGGCGGCGGCCGCGACGACGGCCGGCACCGGGCTCCAGACCGCGGCCCTGATCACGTTCCCTGCGGTGCGCGGGAGCTGAACTGTCCTCACAGAGCGCGCATCGCGGAATAGGCGCCCATGACCCACAGCGCGAGCGGGATGAGGGAGGCGATCAGCAGGTACTCGATGATCTCGACCGCGCGGCGCACCAGGGGCGATAAGGCGATGGGTGCGGCAGCGGCACAGCACGCGCCCGCCGCCGGCACGGCGATCGCCGGTGCGGCTACTGGTGCCGCGCCGGCGAGGCCCACCGTCACAGCGAGTGTCGTGGTCAGGGCGGTGAGCGCCCCGCCGATGATGAGCACGGCGGCGGGTGCCAGGTCCGCGTAGGCGCGACCGCGCAGCGTCAGGACGGCTGCCGTGGCGAGAGCCAGGGCGACGGCGGGCCACACGATCGGCCCGTCCGGCCGGACCGCGACCGCGGAACCCACTACGGAGGCGGCGGCCGCTCCGGCGGCGAGGCCGGCCAGCAGGCCGCCTGAACGTGCGGCCGCCCCGACCAGCGCCGGGGAAGGCCCCTCCACCGCGGTGATGTCCCCGTCGAGGTCGGCGCGCACATCCCGCGACGGCACCGGCGGCATCGGCAGCCGGCCCACCAGCAACGTGAGCCGGGGTGCGATGGACAGCATGCCCGCGGCACCGATCATCAGCGCGGACCCCGCGGTGGAGGCACCCGCCCCGGTGACCGAGGAGACCCCGGCGACGGCGCTGGTGAGGATTCCGAATGAGGCCACAGCGGTGTGGACGAGGACGGCACCGGACGCCCGCGCGCACACCACGGCGCAGCCGGAGGCCAGCGCCGTACCCAACAGGACTCCGGGCGGCCCGGGCTGCGGGTGCGGTGCCAGGAGGCCGGCGGCGAAGGCGAACGGCAGGGCACAGTATCCGAGGACCGCTCCGACACCCGGGTTCCGGTAGATGCGGGATACCACGGCGCATGCCGCCATCGCGGCCAGAGCGCAGGCGCCGGCGGTGAGCACCTGCGGCACGACGGACGACCGGCCGGCGTCGCGGCCGAGTGACGGCAGCAGCAGGACCGCGGCGGCTGTGAGCGCCGTGGCGACCGCGATGCCCTGCGACACCAGACGGGCCGCGCGGGGGTCCCACTGCGTACGGTGCGCGGCCCCGACGGTGGCGACCGCGTCGATCACGTCGTCGAAGAGCGGTTCCGGGGCGGCGGTGGCCGTCGGTTGCAGGTGCAGCAGCGTCCCGTCGACGATCGCCTGATCCGCCAGCGTCCGTTCCGGATCCAGCGGTGGGTGCCCGATGCGGCCGATACGCCAGGATCCTTCGGGAGCGGGGGTGTCGGGTGCACTGATATCCGGCCGTCGCGCCCGGATCAGTTCCACCAGCTCCGGTACGAGTGCCGCCACGGGTACCTGCGCAGGCACCGTGATATCCACCTGCGAGTGCGGCGAGACCACCGAAACGGTGCAGGTGTGGCCGGCGCGCGTGTCGCCGGACTGAACGGGCATGGCCCTCTGCCCGTCGGTCTGCTCCACGCCGTCCGTCAGGGGCGGAGCGGGGGCCGAGTACGGGTGCGGCCCGGTCTGTGACGCCTGCGGTGATGCCAAAGTACCCGTCCCCCCGGTCGGATGTGCGTGCGCGGCCGGATGCGGAACCGGCCACGTGGTTCCCCCGGACGCGCTCCGGCGCCCTCCCTCTCGGCCCGTCACGCTACCGCACGGTGGGCGCGGCGGAACAGTGACGGGGGCGGCGATTACGATGCTGCATGGCCGTCGGGGGGCGGCCTTGCACAATCGAGGGGGGACGGGTGACCACACGCGATTTCGTGCGCCGGCCGCGGCTGCCGGGGCCGCAGGTGCCGGGCGGCGAGGTGGAACTGCAACCGCCGCCGACGGTGCCCCGCTCGGTCCCCGGCGGGTTGCTGCAGCGGCTCCTGCCGGTCGTGATGGTGGTCGCGATGCTCGGCATGGTGGCGCTGATGGCGGCATCCGGCGGCATGAGCAATCCCATGTCTCTGCTCTTCCCCGTCATGATGGTCTTCTCCATGCTGGGGATGCTCGGCGGAACCGCGTCAGGCAAGGGCAAGCGTCCCGCGGAGCTGGATGAGGAGCGCAAGGACTACCTTCGCTACCTGGCCGGCGTCCGCGGCCAGGTGCTGGAGACCGTCCGTGCGCAGCGGGCCGGCCTGGAATGGAACCACCCGGCCCCACGCTGCCTGCGATCCCTGGTGGGCGGCCGACGGATGTGGGAGCGGCTGCCGGAGCAGTCCGACTTCTGCCACGTGCGCATCGGAGCGGGTGATCAGCGCCTGGCCACCACGCTGGCGGTGCCGCCGTTGGGGCCGCCCGAGGATCTCGAACCCATATCGGCGGTCGCGCTGCGCAGGTTCGTGCACACGCACTCGGTGGTGGCAGACCTGCCCACCGCTGTGTCGCTCCGCGGCTTCGCGGCGGTCTCCCTCGGCGGTGACAGAGCGCTCGCGCGCGCGGCGGCACGGGCGATGCTGCTGCAGCTGTGCGTCCTGCACGGCCCCGATCACGTCCGCGTCTGCGTGGTCTCGACGGATCCCGAGGGAGCCGACTGGCGCTGGGTGAAGTGGCTGCCGCACAGTGCGTTTCCCGGCCCGACGGCGCCGGTCTGCGGCGCGATGGTGTTCCGCACCCTGCACGACCTGGAGGAGAGGCTCGACAGTGAGCTGCACGGCCGTGGGCGGTTCTCCCGTGCGGCGGATCCCGTGCCGGGACGCGCGCACCTGGTGATCGTGGTCGACGGCGGCCACGTCACCGGTGACGAGCACACCGCCGCCTCCGGGGGGATCGACGGGGTGACGCTGCTGGACTTGACGGGGGATCTCGAAACACTGGCGGGCCGCAGGGGGCTGCGCTGCGAGGTGGCGGGGGGCCGGATCGCCGGGCTCAGCGCGGCAGGCGTCGAGGACTTCGGCGCGGTCGACGCGGTGACGCCGCCCGAGGCGGAGGCGGTGTCGCGGGCGCTCGCAGGCTTCCGCGTGGCGCGGGGCGCGATCGCGGGGACGGACGGGAACCGGGAATCGGGGCTGATGGCACTGCTGGGCATCGACGACCCGTTCGCGCTGCGGCCGGAGACGGCATGGCGCCGGCGCTGCGGCCGGGAACGGCTGCGGGTGCCCATCGGCGTCGACCCGTCGGGCAGTCCGGTGGAGATCGACCTCAAAGAGGCCGCCGAGAACGGGATGGGACCGCACGGCCTGTGCATCGGGGCGACGGGTTCCGGAAAGTCCGAACTGCTGCGCACGTTGGCGGTGTCGCTGATCGCCACCCACGGGCCGGAGCAGCTGAACCTGGTGCTCGTGGACTTCAAAGGCGGAGCGACGTTCCTGGGC
>CAYVJJ010000055.1:0-1142 GCA_964451655.1 uncultured Mycobacteriaceae bacterium
GCCGCTGATGATCTTCCACCAGATCCAGCTGGTGGTGTGTGCCATGCTGGCCCCGCGGTTCGCGGCCAAGACAGACGCCCTGGCCGCCGTGGAGGCACGCTGAACGGCAGCGCACCCGCAGATGCACAGCCGGGATGACGGACAGGAGTGACACGGTGCAGGGCAGGCGGATCGACCCGGCAGGAGCCGTCTTCGGGCTCGGGGTCCCGGTGGGCGCGGCAGGCCTCACGCTGGTCGTCACCGCCCTGTGGGTGGACCGCCTTCCCGCTGAGATCGCCACCCACTGGTCCGGCGGATCCGGCCCCGACGGCTTCTCGTCACCCTGGTCCAACGCGTGGTCCATCGCCGCCCTGATCGCGGTGATCGGAGGAGGCCTCGGCGCCGTCTCCGCAGCGGCCCGTGCCCAGCTGATGCTGCGCCGCGTGATGCTGGCCGTATCCGGCCTGGTGACCGGGCTGATCGCCACTGTCGACATCGTCCTGCTCGCCACGCAGCGGGACATGCCGGACGCCTCCGACGCACGCCTGAACGAATGGTCCATCGGCGTGGGCGTGCTGATCGGGTTGATCCTCGGACTGATCGGCGCGGCGCTGCTGCGCGATCATCGGGTGCGCGTCCCCGCCGCCGCGCCGCCGCCCGGCGGGCTGCCCCGGGCCGACCGGCTCGTCCTCCCGGTGACCGACACCGTGGGCGCCGGCCGCCGGGTATCCACGGCGGTGTACGGATTCCTGCTGGTGGCCGCGGTGGTGGTGTGCGTTCTCGCGCGCTCTTTGTGGCCGCTGCCGCCGGTCGCAGCGTGCGCGCTGCTGGCGGCCGCGGTTCTGCGGTTCCGGGTCGTGCTCGACGGCGACGGGCTCCGGGTGCTGTGCCTCGGGGCGCCGGTGATCGAGTACGGGGCGGAGGAGTTCGCCGAGGCGGACGTGCGGACCGTGGAGCCGTTCGCGGAGTTCGGCGGCTGGGGCCTGCGGGTGCGTGCGCGGAGGCGGTACGGCGTGGTCACGCGCCGGGGCCCGGGCGTCACGGTGCGGACGGGCTCCGGTGACAGCCTCACCGTGACCACCGACAGGGCCGCCGAGTTCGCCGCCGCCGTCAACTCCCTCGCCGACATCAATTCCCTCGCCGACGGCCGCACCCGCAGGTGA
>CAYVJJ010000055.1:1242-9445 GCA_964451655.1 uncultured Mycobacteriaceae bacterium
CGGGTGCCGGTATCCTTATGCCGTCCGTCACATCCGCATCGCGGGATCAGCACCGGGCACACCGTCCGTCGACAAGGGGGATCCATGACCACCACCCGCGCCGCCCGTCTGCGTCTCGCCGGGGTCGCCACGGCCTCGGCGATGGCGTGCGCGGCTGTGCTCGCCGGCTGCTCCGGCTCCGACGGCTCCTCCGATCAGGCGGAAACCTCCGCCTCGACGTCCCCGTCCGCGAGTGCGGTCGCGGAGTTGCGCGCATTCCTCCCGGACCAAGCGGCGTTCGGTGAGGGGTTCGTGTCGTCCCCGGTGAGCGCGGAACAGCTGGACTCGACGCTCACCCAGGTTCGCGACAAGTCGGAGTCCCAGGTGGTGGAGCCGGCACAGTGCAAGGTGACCCTGGACCTGACCGGTGGGCTGGATCCCGCGGCGACCGCGATGGTGGCCGCCGCCAAGCAGGATCAGGGCACCAAGATCGGTGTGATCGTCTCGCGCAACGACTCCTCGCTGGACGCGATCCGTTCACACCTGGATGCGTGCGGCACGGTGACCGTGCACGTCGACGACACGGTCGCCGACGTCACCACCGCCTCGTTCGAGCCCGCCGGAACGACGGGGGAGAGGCCCTTGGGACTGACCCGCACCCAGACGCTGGACGGCACCGGCCAGGTCACCACCATCGTCACCGCCGAGGAGGTGGACGGCGTCGCGATCCGGGTGATGGTGCATCAACCGTCCACGGAGGCACTGCCGCCGGAGGTCCTAGACCACTTCCAGCAGAAGGCGACGACGCTGCTCAACCAGACCGCCGACCGCGTCCGCGCGGGCTAGGTGTTCTGCGCAGCCGGGCCCGGCGGTGCGGACCATCAGTTGAGTGCGACATCGATGGGGTGGGTGGCCAGCATCGCCCACGGTTGCGGCTGACGCCGCAGCACCCGCGCCCACAGGTCCACCCCCGGCGCGGCGATCACGTCGTCCGGGCGGGAGCTGAACACCATCCAGTCGTCCCGCATGAGTTCGCCGTCGAGCTGCCCGAACGTCCAGCCGGAGTACCCGACGAAAATGCGGGCACCCTCGAGCAGGGGGGCGAGTTCCGGCGGATCGGCCGCCACGTCGATCAGTGCCACTCTGCCGTCGACCCGGGTGACCCCGTCGATGCCATCGATCTCGGCGCCTCGCCGCAGCACCGCCAGACACAGCGCGCCCTCCAGCTTCACCGGACCGCCCAGATGGAACACCTCCGCCGGGGAGCACAGTTCCGACCATTCCGGCAGCCCGTCGGCCAACGGCGTCTCACTGGGCCGGTTGAGCACCACACCCAGGGTGCCGCCGTCGTTGTTCTCGATCACGTAGATCACGCTGCGCCGGAACACCGGCTCGGTCAGGTGGGTTCCGGACACGAGCAGGCTGCCCGGGCCGACCTGCGCTAGCGACGACTCCTGGCGCCCCTCACCGTCTGCTGGGTACGTCACACTGCCATCTTGGCACTGATCGCGTCCCGCGGCGCGGTGTTGACCGTCGAAATCCGCCCGGGGTCACGGCACGGCCGCGCCCCACGGTCCGACCCGGCCGAGACCCGCCATCGAGCCGAGGATCACGCCCGCGGCCGACGACGACTCCGCCGCCGGCGGGCCCGCATCCGCGGGGTCGGCACCCGCCGCCCGGGAGGGCCGCGCGGAGTCCAGGTACCCGTCGCCGTCGGTGTCGGCGAGGCGGGTGTCCGCCGTCCCGTCCCCGTCCTCGTCGACGACGAGCGCATACCGCCCGGCGTCCTCCACTGTCACGCTGGCCGCTCCGTCGGGGGACGGAGGCGCCGATGCGGCGGTCCCGGGGGCGCGAGCGTGCTCCCCGGCGGGTTCCAGAGGAGTCGGAACGGGACTGCCCGCCTCCTGATCGATCGGCTGCGCAGACGACGCACCCGAGTCCACCGCCCCGCCCCCGACCGCGCCGCCCTGCACCGGAACCTCCACGGCCCACGTCCCGTCCCCGGCCCCGTCGACGAACCATCGTTCCTCGGCGTCCGCCCCCGCCGTCGTGTCGAGGCGCACCGTGTCCGCTGCGCCGTCGCCGTCGGCATCCCACATCGCGTCGTCGATCACCCCGTCGCCGTCGAAGTCCAGCAGAACGGCGTCCACCGCGCCGTCACCGTCCGCATCAAGATCGGCCGGCGAGACCCACTCGGTGAGCTCACCGTCTCCGGTGCCGAACGCATAGGTGATGTCCATTGATCGATCCCCCCGGTACCTCGCGGGGGCCCCGCACGCACCCCGCAGCGGAACAGCCCCGCGATTCAGACCCTCACCACTAGGACGCGGCGGGCCGCGCTCCGGTTCCGCATCACCGCGGACGGGTCCGCCGGCTCAGGAACCGAACGGCTCCGCGCGCGGCCGCCACCCCGTGGCCTCGGCGAACCTGGCGCTGGAGACCCGCTGCGACCGACCCAACGGTCCGGCGGCGATACCGGGAAGGGAATGCAGATCGGCGCGCCCCACCCGCCGCGCCATCTCCCTCCGCCACTCACCGCGGGTGCGCGGTTCCTCCGCCACGTTGTAGAGCCCGGCCGGGGCGTCCAGCGCCGCTACCACCGCGCGGCCCACGTCGGACAGGGCGATGGTGCTCATGTATCCGGCGGAACGGCCCGCGAACATGAACCATCCCCGCCGCGCCACGGACTCGGCCGCCGCCATCATCGGATCGGCGGCGGGATCCCCGTGCACCTGCCCCAGCCGCAGGCTTACCCCGGCACCGCCCCCCTCCGTGAAACGGCGGACATGGCCCTCCCCGGCGATGTTGGCCCGCATCGGGCCGGGCGCGCTGACCGGGCTCGTCTCGTCCAGCCATGTATCGCCGCCGTCGCGATAGACCATGGTGATGGTGTCGTGCACGAGCCGGGGGATCCGCATCTGCAGGGCCGCGTCGACGACCTCGCGCAGACCCGTGTCCCGCACCGTCCGGTACTGGCGCAGCGCGCCGGCCTTCCTCAGCGATGTCGGCAGCGCCACGCGCATGTCGATGACCGCGTCCGCACCGTCGAGAACACGGCGCAGGTGCGCGCCGTCGCCCACCAGGTCGCCGCCGACCCACCGCACCCCGTCGTCGTCGGCGTGCGGGAGCGCTCCGTCCGTGCCGACGCGCCGGCTGTGCGCGACCACGTCGTATCCGGCCTCGCGCAGTGCCGCGAGCGCAGACCGGCCGGTCACCCCCGCGGCCCCCAGAAGGACGATCCGTCGCGCAGAACCCGCACCCGAGCTGGTCATGCCTTCAGGCTAGTTCCGTTCGCCGCGTATGCGAAGACCCCGAGCACACGACCCGACCCCGGTGCGCAGCAGTGATCGGCGCGCACGCAGCTCCTCAGAGGGTTTCACGTGAAACCTCTGCACTCAGCCGCGACGCTCCCACCAGTCGAGGAGCTCACGCTCCGCCGCCTCACGGGTGAGCGGGCCGCGCTCCAGACGCAGTTCCTTGAGATAGCGCCACGCCTCGCCGACCTCGCGCCCCGGGGCGATGCCGAGAATCCCCATGATCGCGTTCCCGTCCAGGTCGGGCCGGACCCGCGCGAGGTCCTCCGCCGCCGCGATCTCCGCGATGCGGCGTTCCAGGTCGTCGTAGGTCGCCTGCAGCCGCGCCGCGCGTCGCTTGTTCCGGGTGGTGCAGTCCGCGCGCACCAGCTTGTGCAGGCGGGGCAGGAGTTCGCCGGCGTCGTTGACGTAGCGGCGCACGGCCGAGTCGGTCCACTCACCACTGCCGTAGCCGTGGAACCGCAGGTGCAGGAACACCAGTGTCGAGACGTCCTCGACCATCTTCTTGGAGTACTTGAGCGCCCGCATCCGCTTACGGGTCATCTTGGCGCCCACCACCTCGTGGTGGTGGAAACTCACCGCGCCGCCGGGCTCATTGCGCTTGGTGGCGGGCTTGCCGATGTCGTGCAGCAGCGCGGCCAGCCGCAGAACCAGGTCCGGATCGCCCTCCTCCAGGTCCATCGCCTGCTGCAGGACCCGAAGGGAGTGCCGGTAGACGTCTTTGTGCTGATGGTGCTCGTCGATCTCCAGCTGCATCGCCGGCACCTCGGGGAGCACGTATTCCGCCAGGCCGGTACGGCACATGACCTCGACGCCCTCCACCGCGTGCTCGCCCAGCAGCAGCTTGTCCAGTTCGGCGCGGATGCGTTCGACCGTGATCCGCTCCAACTGGCCGGCCATCGCCGTCATCGCCGCGCGTACGCGCGGGTGCAGGGAGAAACCGAGCTGCGCGACGAACCGGGCGCCGCGCAGCATCCGCAGCGGGTCGTCGTCGAACGAATCCTCCGGCCGCGCCGGCGTGTCGATGACGCCCGCCAGCAGATCGTCGACGCCGCCCAGAGGGTCGACGAAGTCGACACCGCCGTCTCCGCCCACCCGGACCGCAATCGCGTTGATACGGAAATCGCGCCGGACAAGATCCTCCTCGAGGCTCTCCCCGTAGGTCACCTCCGGATTGCGACCGACGCGGTCGTACTTGTCGGCGCGGAACGTGGTGATCTCGATCTGCCAACCCTCGCGCGCGGCGCTGATGGTGCCGAAAGCGATGCCGGTGTCCCACTGCGCCTCGGCCCAGCCGGAGAGGATCCGCTGCACCTGCTCGGGCCGCGCGTCCGTCGTGAAGTCCAGATCGGTGCCCAATCGACCCAGGATCGCGTCCCGGACGCTTCCCCCGACCAGGTACAACGTGTGCCCTCGGGCTTCGAAACGCCGGCCCAGGCCCGTCAGGATCTCCGAGATCGACTGCAGTGCGTCCGTGGCTGAGGAGAGCAGCCTGTTCCGGCGCTCCGCCGCGGTTTCCTCGGTAGTCGACACGATCGGCCATTTTATCGTGACGCGCCTCCGACATGGACGACGGCGTCCCCCTTGCGCACAGACCGGCAAGTACGATTGTGCCCGTGTCCCCTGCCGATCACTCCCGCAGCGGGCGTCGTCGTCGACGACGCCCCGCTCAGGGCGGCGGCGGCCGAGGAGGCACCGGCCGGGGTGGCAACGGCACGCGGGGCAGCAGCACCCGCGGCGGCAGGACCCGGAACGGCGAATCCCGGAACGCCGCGTCCGGGAACACGCCGGGCAGGAACAGCTCGTCACGGAACTCCGGAGGCCGCGGCAGCGGGGCACGCCAGGATTCCGGCAGCGGCAGGCGCACCTCCGACGGCGGCTCCCGCCGCCGGATGCACACGACGCGCGAGACCTCCGCGGGCGGGCTCGTCATCGACGGCTTCGACCACACCGTCGCCACCGACGACGGCACCGCGCCGGCCGGCGCCCTGCGGGCCGCATTGATCGGTCGGCTCGACCGCCGGGGACGCATGCTGTGGTCCATGCCGAAGGGGCACGTCGAAACCGGCGAGACCGTCGAGCAGACCGCGATGCGCGAGGTCGCCGAGGAGACGGGCATCCGCGGCGAGGTGCTCGCGTCGCTCGGCAGCATCGACTACTGGTTCGTCTCCGACGGCCGTCGCATCCACAAGACCGTCCACCACTTCCTGCTGCGCTATCAGGGCGGCGAACTGTCCGACGAGGACTACGAGGTCACCGAGGTGGAGTGGGTGCCGCTCGACGAACTGCCCCGCCGCCTCGCCTACGCCGACGAGCGCAAGCTCGCAGCGGTGGCGGCCGAGATCATCGAAGAAATGATCTGCGGTCCCGGACGTCCCGCCACCGAACCGCGACCGGGCGGGCCCGGTGGGCACCGGCGTCCGCAGCCCGGCACCGACCCGGCCAAGCACGCCCGCCGGCGCCGCCGCAACCCTCGGGCGATGATCCCGAAACCGAGGGGGAAGACCAGCTCCACATGACGACCCGGACCACCCGGCCGTCCGGCGTCATGTACGCCCTGCGCCGAGCGGCCGCGGCGGTGGCCGCAGCGTCACTCGCATGCACGCCGATCGCCCTGACCAGCACCGTGGCGCCCCCGGCAGCCTCCGCCGCACCCGCCACCGACATGCCCGGCACCACGGCGCCGGGTACTGCGCCCACCGGCACCGCGCCCCCCGGCACCGCGGACCCGACCACCGACCCGTCAGCACCCACCGCCTCGCCGTCCGGGCAATCGTCCACGACCGTCCCCCCGGTTGCGACCCGCTCCGGGAGCCCGACGGCCACCGGTGGCGCCCCCGGCGACAGCTCCGCAACGGGCGCCTCGGCGTCAGGCGACCGGAGCAGCCCCGAGTTCCTGTCGCTGACCATCGACTCCGTGACACCGAGCGTCGTCCGCGCGGAGTCGGGGGGCGGCGCGGACGGGACCGGCGACGGAACGGCCGGCACGCAGCCGGACGGCCCCACCGTGACCGTCCGCGGCTCAGTGCGCAATGTGGGGGACAGGACCGTCTCCGACGTGGATGTTCGCCTGCAACGCGCACCGCGGGTCAGCGAAGACGAGGAGCTGCGTTCGGTGCTGAGCCTCGATCAGAGCAGCTATGGCACCGTCGGCCTCTTCCACACCGTGGCCGATTCGATCGACGAAGGCGAAACCGTCCCGTTCACGCTCTCGCTGCCGGTGAACGACCCGTCCACCCGGTCGCTGGCCATCCGCGAGCCCGGCGTCTACCCGCTGCTGGTGAACGTCAACGGCACTCCCGACTACGGTGGGCGCGCACGGCTCGACGACGCCCGATTCCTGCTTCCGGTCATGACCCTGCCGGCAGGTGTAGGCAACGCCCCCGAGACGCACGGCCCCGTCGCGCCATCGCCGGTGCCGGTCACGATGATGTACCCCATCACGGCCGCCCCCGAGCTCGCGGCAGGGCAGCCGGGCCTGCCCAAGGAGTCAGACGAGCCGACGCGGCTGGTCAGCGACTCGCTAGCGAAGTCGCTCGCGGCGGGCGGTCGGCTCGACGGCCTGCTCGCGGCCGCCGAGCAGGCCCTCAGCCCGCAGCAGGATCCGCACGGGGCCCTGGCGGCCGGGTTGTGCGTCGCGATCGATCCTGACCTGCTCGTGACCGTCGACGCCATGACGCGCGGTTATACGGTCTCCGAGGATCCGGCAGACCCCGATTCGGACACCACCGGATCCGAGGACGAGCGATCGGCCGGCCAGGCCGCGGCCACCGAGTGGCTCCGGCGCCTGCGCGCTCTCACCGCGCACACCTGCACCGTGTCGCTGCCGTACGCGCAAGCCGACCTCGACGCGGTTCGCACGCTCGCATCGCCGCAGGTGACGGCGGCGGCGCTGAACGATCCCGCCGACATCGTCGACTCCGTCCTGGGGGTGAAGAGCCTCCGGGGCCTCGTGTGGCCGTCGGCGGGTCAGATCGCCCCCGACACCCTGGGGACCATCGAGCAGGCGTTCGCGCCCGCACCGTCCGCCGACGGCACGGGGGGCACGCCCGGAGCCCCCCCTCCGGGCGACGGCGCGGCCGATCCTCCGCCGGCGCCGATGACCTTGTTGTCCGACAATTCCGTCGACATCGACAGCGACAGCGACAGCGAGGCGGCCGGCTCCACCGATACCGGGGCCGTCACGCACGGAACCGGCGGGTCCTCCGGTCGCAACGCCGCGTCGCCCAGCCCCACCGGCGCCGTGCACATCGCCGATGCCCCACCCGCACCGGAGGGCGGGGGCCCTCCCGGGCCCCCGGACGCACCGCCGGGGGGAGCGAGCCCGGCCCTGCTGTTCGACATGCCCACCGCCGCCGCACTCGCCGCGGCGGGCGCCGCGCCCACCACCCCGCCGTTCGTGCCGGAGAGCCTGCGTTTCGATCTCGCGCACGACTCCCGCACCGCACGACTGCAGGACGCCATGGGGGCCATCGCGTGGCCGCTGCTCGAGGCGCGGCGCGCAGCAGGCGCCGAGGGCGACACCCCCGGCGGTACCGGAGCCTCCGGTAGCGCACGCGCATCCGGTCCGGACGCCGGCGGCTCCGCGGCGACCGGCCGCAATTCCGTTCCCGCCCCGCTGCTCATCGCACCGCCCCAGGACTGGAGCGTGGGCGAGGACGAGGCGGCGCACCTTCTGTCCCTGCTGCAGTCCGCCTATCAGAACGGCCTCGCCTCGCCCCGGCCGCTCACCGCCGCCGTCTCCGCCGCCCGCGGCGCGCAGGTGCCGGCCGCCACGCTGCACGATCCCCGCCCGGGCGACGGGATCGCCGACTTCGCCGTGGCGGGCGAGGACGGATCCGGTCGGAGCGGAGGCGGCGCCGGGAACGGTTCCGGCCGCGGAAACGCATCCGGCAACGGCGCGGGTTCCG
>CAYVJJ010000055.1:9545-12455 GCA_964451655.1 uncultured Mycobacteriaceae bacterium
CGGAGACTCCGATCTGGACCTCGCATGGAATGAAGACGGCCGCGTGTCCCGGTCGCTGATCGACCGGCTCTCGAACGATCTCGGGCGTCTGTCGACCCTGGGCGGAATGCTCGCAGGACCCGGACCCGACGGCGACACCCCGGAGCACTACATCACCCCGCTGTACCGCGACGTGCTGCGCGCGGTGTCCACGGCGGGCCGCGGTGGGGACGGGGCCGCAGGCGCGCGCACCGCCGCCGGGGCGCGCGCCGCCGCGCTGTCCTCCTCGCTGAGCGACCAGTTCGATGCCGTGACGGTGGTGGCGCCCGGATCCGTCTACACCCTGGCGTCCTCGCAGAGCCCCGTGCTCGTGGTCGCCAAGAACGATCTCGCCGTCCCGGTCAGCGTGAGCCTCAAGATCCAGGCACCGAGGGGCGTGCAGATCGGTCAGGCCAGCGACTACGTCATCCCCGCCCGCGGCAGTCGGCAGATCCAGGTGCCCGCGCAGATCGAATACAGCCGGCAGATCGACCTCCGGGTGCAGCTGCTCTCCCCGGACGGGACAACGGTCGGTGAGCAGATCCACATTTCCCTGCACTCGAACGCATACGGCATGGTTATCCCCGTCCTGACCGGCGTCTCCGGCGCGCTCCTGTTGTTCCTCGCGGGGCGCCGCGGGTGGCATCGGTTGCGCGGGCAGCACGACCCGGCCGACGATCGTGCAAGCGAACGCGGGCCCGTCCTGGAGCAGTACCGGCGTTTCGACGCCCCGCCGGGTCCGGAAGACGAAGGTTGAGCACCGAACGATGACCGACGGCCACCACCGACACGACCCCGCCCGGGACAGCAGTCACCGGGACGATGACGTGCGCGGTCACTCCATCGCTCCGCCGAAGAGCCGCGTCGATGAGGCCGAACCGAAGCGTCCCGGCGTGCTCGCATCCACGGGGTCGATGGCGATCGCCACGCTCATCAGCCGGATCACCGGATTCGTCAAGATCCTGCTCACTGCGGCCGTGCTCGGGCCCGCCATGTCCAGTGCGTTCATCTCTGCGAACACCCTGCCGCGCACGATCTCGGAGTTCGTGCTGGGCGCGGTGCTCACGGCCGTGGTCATCCCGGTGCTGGTGCGGGCGGAGCAGGAGGACGCCGACGGTGGGCGCGCCTTCGTCCGGAAGCTGTTCACCGTGGCCACGGCGGTGTTCGGCATCGCCACCGTCGTCTCGGTAGCAGGCGCCCCGTGGCTGTCGCAATTGCTCGTCGGCAAGGACTCCGAGGTGGACCTGGGGCTGACCACGGCCCTGGCCTATCTGCTGCTGCCGACGGTCCTGTTCTACGGTCTGACCGCGCTGCTCACGGCGATACTCAACACCCGGAGCGTCTTCAAGCCCGGCGCGTGGGCGCCCGTGGTCAACAACGTCGTGGCGATCGCGACCCTGGTGCTCTATTACCTGGTGCCCGGGGAGATCACCCTGGACCCGGTCAGCATGGGGTCGACCAAGCTCCTGGTACTCGGACTCGGCACCACCCTCGGCGTGGTCGTTCAGGTGGCCGTGCTGGTGCCCGCGATCCGCCGCCAGGGGATCAGCCTGCGGCCGTTGTGGGGCATCGACCCCCGCCTGAAGACCTTCGCCACGATGGCGCTGGCGATCATCACCTACGTGGGCATCAGCCAGGCGGGCCTGGTGATCACCACCCGGATCGCGGCCTCCGCCGACGCCGCAGGCCCCGCGATCTACAACTTCGTCTGGCTGCTGCTGCAGGTCCCCTACGGGATCCTCGGCGTGACCCTGCTGACCGCGATCATGCCGCAGCTGAGCCGCAACGCGGCGGCAGGCGACAACCGTGCGGTCGTCGGCGATCTGACGATGTCCACCAAGCTGACCATGCTGGCCCTGCTGCCGGTGGTCATGTTCTTCACGTTCGACGGGCCGAGCATCGGGCGTGCACTGTTCCACTACGGCGCGTTCGGCGGCGACTCGGCGACGACGCTCGGCATCACGCTGTCCGCCTCCGCGTTCACCCTCATCCCGTACGCGATGGTGCTGCTGCACCTGCGCGTCTTCTACGCCCGCGAGCAGGCGTGGACACCCAACCTCATCATCGTCGGCATCATGGGCGTGAAGACGGTGCTGTCACTGCTCGCGCCCGTCTTCGTCCCGGCCGAGCACGTGGTGGTCGCGCTCGGCGCCGCGAACGGGCTGGGCTTCGTCGCCGGCACCATCGTCGGCGCTTATCTGCTCAGACGCAGCCTCGGACCGCTCGGCATGCGCTCCGTACTGTGGGACGCCGTGCGCATCGTCGCAGCCTCGGCGGCGGGCGTGGCGGCGATGCTGCTGCTCAACCTGCTGACCGGCCTGCACGACCTCGCCGCCGACCACCGGGGCCTGGTCTCGCTGGCGGCGGTCACCGTCGACGGTGTCACGATGCTCACCGTCACCATCCTGGTGCTCCTGCGCATGCGCATCCCCATGGTCGACCAGATCGAAGGGGCGCTTGCGCGGGTGTTCGTCCGCCTGCTGCCGGCGCGCCTGACGCCGCCCGGCCTGCGCCGGATCGCCGCCGGCGCCGGGGAACAGGACACGGGGACCGAAGGCTTCGACACGCCCGGCGGCACCGGATCGGCCGGGGGCCCGCGCGGCGGCGAATACCGGCCCCCCCGGCAGGACGCGGCCACGCCCGGTCCTGCGGCCGACGGGCCCCCGTATGCCGACGATCCCCATGCGGACGACCCCTATGCAGGCGATCCCGTCCGTTCACGCCGCCGCCGGCCGCGCGGACCGTTGTTCAGCGGGCCCGGGCAACCGCTCCCGGACCTGTTGGTCCCGTACTCTGGTTTCGACACGACCACCTATGATCCGCTCCTGCCGCGGGTCGATGCCGCTCTGAGGAAGATGCAAGTGACCGAGACGCATGCTGCGGCGCAGCGCG
>CAYVJJ010000056.1:0-12414 GCA_964451655.1 uncultured Mycobacteriaceae bacterium
GACAGCCACATCCCGTGCACGATCGGCCCGCCGAGCCCCGCGAGCCGGGCGGCCGGATCCGAGACGTGGATGGGGTTGTGATCGCCGGAGACCTGGGCGAACGCGTCCATCGCTATCGGTGCCTGCACGGTCACCTGGCGGCGCCGGCGGCGCGGGCTCTCGTGCAGTTCCACGACGGCCCCGCCCGCGCGCTGCGGATCGGGCAGTGCGCCGCGTCCGGCGCGACCCCGGATGGCGAACCGTTCGGTCAGCTCCGCGACGGGCGAAGACTCCAGGCCCAGATCCCGGATGGAGCCGACCTTCACCTGTACTTCGACGACGCGGCCCAGGTCGGTGTCGGCGACCTCCACGGCCTCGGCGCGGACGGTGAGGATCGACGGCTCGGACGGCAGGCGCCCGGCCAGTCCGATCGCGTGGTCGAGGTGGACCAGGTCCAGCATCCCCTCGATCACGGAAGCGGAGTCCGCACCGGGCACGCGGGCGGCGCCGATCGCCGCGAACACGGCGGGCCAGCAGGCGCCGACCAGCACGTCCGGTACACCCGCCGCGGCCGGAACGTAGCCGTCGGGCAGTCCCGCCGAGGTGACCCCGCCGTGATCGGCGATCAGGTCGGGTGTCCACGCCAGATTGACCCGCGCGACGCCGTCCTTGACCTCGGGCAACTCCTGGCCGGCGGCGACGCCGAGCAGCCCGGACATCGCCGCCTCCGCGTCGGCGGCGCTCACGTGCGGCACGCCCCCGTCGACCGCGCTGGCGGGCACGGTGATGCGGATGCGCACGGATCGGCCGTCCACCAGCGGCACCGTCAGCAGCAGCGCGCCGGACGCATCGTCGTCGCCGTCGGCCACGGTGAGCGTGGCGCCGGTGACGGGGTGGCGGGCGCCGTCGTCGGTCATCTTCCACTGCTCAGGCGCGCCCAGGCGGTGCACGGGGTTGATCGTGTGCCGCCCGGCCCACAGGATGTCCGGCGAGGCCAGTACCACGTTTATGCCGTCGATGCCGTCGGTGCCCGTCATGCCGTCGGCGGTGCCCAGGTGGCGGCGCGCGGGGATCCGCTCGGGAACAGCCCCGGCGGCCAGCAGCTCGTCGACGGTGGCGCGCTCGAAACGGTCGAGCAGCTCGCCCACCGGTTCATCGGCCCGGGTGATGCCCGCGACGGACACCGGCCCGGGGATGATGCACACCTCATCGGCGCCGTAGCGCGCGTCGTGCGCCTGCCACAGCGAGTCGGACCGCCACCAGCGCCGCACGTCCTTGTCGATCACGGGCACGAAGTTCACCGGCTTGCCCGGAGTGCGGCACAGCCCGGTGAAGAACGCGACGTCGGCCGGGTGCAGCAGCACCGTGCCCGCGTCGGGGTACTGCGCCACCAGCGCGTCGACCGCGGCGTCGGGGCGGTCCAGCAGCTCGTCGGCGGAATCCTCCGCGTCGAACAGCGTCGGAACGGGGCCGTGCTCCAGGGGATGCAGGCGTGCCTCGGCGCGCTGCAGCATCTCCGCGAAACGTCCGCGCCAGGTGACGTCGGCCCACACGGCGCCGGCGTGCCCCTCGGTCAGCTCGACGTAGCGGCGCAGCCACTGCTCGTACGTCATCACGTCGAGGTCGCCGAAGTACGGCTTGGCGGTACCGTCCATCGCCGCGATGATCTCCTCGCGGCGCTCGGCCACCGCGTCCGCGTCTCCCGCCACCTCGTCGAGGAGACGTCCGCACCGCGAGGCGGCGTTGTCGATCTCGTGGATGTCCGCGCCCAGCTGGCTGCGGCCGGAGGCCATGCCGCCCTCCGCGGTGCCCGCGCCGATCCAGCCGGGTGTGCCGGGCGTCTCCACCAGCATGCGTTTGACCTCGGGCGCGGTGGTGGCCTCGAGCGTGGCCATGGCGGCCGTGCCCACCAGGATCCCGTCGACGGGCATCGCAGGGAAACCGTGCTCCGTGGACCAGCGGCCGGTCAGGTAGTCGGCGGCGCGTTCCGGGGTGCCGATGCCGCCCCCCACGCACACGACGATGTTGGTGCGGGCGCGCAGCTCGCCGTATGTGGTGAGCAGCAGCTCGTCGAGGTCCTCCCAGGAGTGGTGGCCGCCGGCCCTGCCGCCCTCCACCTGCACGATGATGGGGTGGTCCGGCACCTCGGCGGCGATGCGCACCACCGAGCGGATCTGCGCCACGGTGCCCGGTTTGAAGGCGATGTAGGGGATGCCGACCTCGGCGCGCTCCTCGATCAGCGCCAGCGCGTCCTCGAGCTCAGGGATGCCGGCGGTGACGATCAACCCGTCCAGCGCCGCACCGGTGGTGCGCGCCTTCTGTACCAGCCGCTTGCCGCCGACCTGGAGCTTCCACAGGTACGGGTCCAGGAACAGCGAGTTGAACTGCACGGCGCGGCCCGGCTCGAGCAGCCTGCCGAGCTCGTCGATGCGGTTCAGGAAGATCTCCTCGGTCACCTGCCCGCCGCCGGCGAGCTCCGCCCAGTGGCCGGCGTTCGCGGCCGCGGCGACGATGCGCGCGTCGACGGTGGTGGGGGTCATGCCGGCGAGCAGGATCGGCGAGCGGCCGGTGAGGCGGGTGAACGCGGTCTCGACGACGGTGCGGCCGTCGGACAGCGTCTTGGCCGCGGGGGCGAATTGCGCCCACGGACGTTCGACCTCCGGGGCGGCGCCCGGGGTGAACAGGTTGCGCTGGCCGGCCCGCGTCGCAGCGGGGACGACGCCGACGCCGGCGCCGCGCACCACGCCCGCGGTCATGCGGGTGAGCAGGTCGCCGGGGCCCAGGTCCAGGATCCAGCGCGCGCCGGCCCCGACCGCTGCGTCGACCTCGCCGACCCAGTCGACGGGGGCCACCACGATCGCCTCGGTCAGGCGCGCCGCGGCGCCGGTGTCGAGGCCGCAGCGGTCCGCCCAGTCGGACACCATCTGCACCGCCTCGCGCATCAGCGGGTGGTGGAATCCTGCCTCGACCGCGATGTGTTCGAAGACGGGGGCGAACGGCGCCCCGCCGGTGGTCTTGTCGGCGCGCTCGGCCTTCTCCCGCTCCGCGATGCCCTCGCAGTACGTGCGCAGCTCGGCCAGCTGGTCCGGCGCGCCGGTGAGCACCACGCGGCGGCGGCCGTTGCGGATCGCCAGCACGGGCCGGTCGTCGGTGCGGGTGCCGAAGACCTCGCCCAACGCCGCTTCGATGCGCTCGGCGGGCGCCCCCGACACGGCCAGCATGGGCGAACGGTCGGCGGTGCCGACCAGTCCGCGGCGGCGGGCGACGAGCGTGGTCGCCGCACCGATGAGCTGCGCGAGCGCCAGGATGCGCGCATCGTCGCGGCCGTGGGCGGCCAGCGCCTCCGCGGCGAGCACGCCCTGCGAGTGCCCCAGGATCGCCGCCGGCGGCGTCTGCGCGGCGCGCATGTCCAGCCCGCTTTCCGCCAGTGCGCGCACGGCCGCCAGCTGGGTGAGCAGCACGCCGGGCAGCGATACCGCGGCGGAGGTGAGGGCGGACGCCGTGGGCCGGGTCGTCTCGATGCCCCACCCCAGCGGGTCGAAGCCGGAGGGACGCACCACCAGCAGCTCGGAACGGACGGGGGCCAGCAGCTCCGCCGCCTCGGTGACCAGGGAGGACAGATCGCCCTCGAGCTGCGCGTCGGTTGCCAGCTCGGTCAGCTGGTCGAGCCAGGGCGCGCCCTGCCCGCCGAACGCCACGGCATAGGCCTCGCCGGCGCCGAGGCGGTCCGACAGCGGCCGGCCGTTCACGCGGGCGGCCGCACCGTCGTGAGCGGTCCCGTCGCCGTTACCTGCGGCGGCATCGCCGTCACGGCCTGATCCGAATGCCTCGATGGTCACGTGGGGTTTCCTCTCCGTCGGCTCCGCGCCGGCCGCGAGCACGGCCCTGGCGGTGGTCTGGCGGACGCCCCGGACCCGTCAACGGGTGTGGTCCCGCTGCGCTGCACTCCCCGAGCGGCGTGCGCGTCCACGGCGGCGTCTCCGAGAAAAGGGTGCCACAAAATCATGAGGAACCCCTCACGTTTATCGACGGAACGCGGGTACCCACGAGTAGAAGCAGGGGTACTTGCCGGTAGAAATCCGCTGATATGCGGAATCGGAAATCGCTGTGGTATTGCTCACACTTCGATCGCGAGCGCGCGCGTCGCGCCGCATACCCGCCGGTAGGAGCCTCGCTCCCCTATCGCGTACGGCCCGGAGCCCACAACGCCATCACCACGGCGCCCGCCCCGGCGGCGCACGCCAGCACCAGCCCGGCGCTCGCCACGCCGTCGAGGAACGCGTCCACCGCGGCGTCGACCAGCGCCCCGCCGGACGGGCCGGCGTGCTCCGCCACCGCCAGTGCGCCCGCGAGCGAGTCGGCCACCGGACCGCGCGCGACCTCCGGCAGCCGCGGCAGGACCGACGCGATGCCGTCCGAGTAGCCGGCGGCCAGCAGGCTCCCCGCCGCGGCGATGCCCAGGCTCGCGCCCACTTCCCGCGTGGCGTCGTTGACGGCCGCGGCCACCCCCTGTTTGTCCGCGGGCGACTCCGCGACGATCACCGTCGTGGCGGGCGCCGCGGTCAGGCCCAGCCCCGCGCTCATGACCAAGGTCGGCCACAGCAGGTCGAAGTACGACGAATCGGCGTCGACGCCGCGCATGACCAGCAACCCGCCGGCGATGGCGCCCATCCCCACCACCATGACCGCCTTGAGCCCCACGCGCTCGGCGATCCGGGGGGAGACCATCGCCACCAGCATGAGCGGCGCCATCATCGGCGCGAGCGCCAGCGACGCCCCCAGCGGGCTGTACCCCTGCACCAGCTGCAGGTACTGGATGAGGATGAGGAACACCCCGAAGGTCACGCCGAACTGCACCGTCAACGACAGCGCCCCCGTCGAGAACCCGCGGTTGCGGAACAGCCGCACGTCCAGCAACGGCGCCCGCACGCGCAGCTGCGACACCGCGAACGCGGCGAGGAGGGCGAGCCCCGCGGCGAGTGTCGCCACCACGGCCGGCGACGTCCAGCCGTACTCGGATCCGGAGATGATGCCGAAGACCAGGCTGCCCAGGCCCGCCGCCACCAGGATTCCGCCGAGCACGTCGATGCGGGGAGGTACGTCGGCCCGCGACTCGGGCAAGGTGAACGAGCACAGCAGCATCAGCGCCCCGGAGGCCGCGAGGACGATGAAGATCGACTCCCACGACCACACCTGCACCAGGAAGCCCGAGCCGACGATCCCGATCACGCCCGCGATCCCGGCGACGCCCGCCCACAGGCCGATGGCCGTGCCGCGACGGTCCGCCGGCAGCAGCCCGGTGATCAATGACAGCGTCGAGGGCATCACGGCGGCGGCGCCGGCGCCGGCGAGCACGCGCGCGGCGATGATCCACGCCGGATCCTGCACCACCAGCGGCAGCAGCGAGCCGGCAGTGAACACGGCCAGGCCGACCGCCAGCACCAGGCGGCGGCCGTAGCGGTCGCCCACCGCTCCGGCGGGCAGCACCAGGCACGCCAGCGCCAGGGTGTACCCGTCGACGATCCAGGTGAGTTGCGACTGCGTGGCCCCGGTGGCGGTGGCGATGTCCGGCAGCGCGGTGTAAAGCGCGGCCATCGACGCGATGATCACGGAGACCGCCGCGCAGGCCACGGAAAGCACCCGGCGCCGGGGGCCGGCACCCTCCGTGCGCTGCGAATCGGCTGCGCGGGTCCGGGTCATCGTCCGTGTCATCGTCCGCTCCCGACTCCCGGCGCAGCGCCGAGTCTCGCCTTCTTCACTACAGTCCGTATCGTTTCGCTACTGTTTGTAGCATATCCACGCGCAGACGGCACGCCTGCGCGTCCGCATCGGCGGTCACTGCGCCGCCCCGGAAAAGTGAGGGAGACGCCATACTGGAGCCGATGACCACGCCAGCCGCCCCCGGAGAACCCGGCACCGGCGCCCCGCCGCCGGGAACCCGCGACGAGGACCCGCGTCGCCTGCGTTCACGCACCCGCCTGCTCGACGCTGCGACGGACCTGCTCCTGTCCGGCGGAGTCCAGGCCGTCACGGTCGAGGCCGTCACCCGCGCCTCGCGGGTGGCGCGCACAACGCTCTACCGGCACTTCGACAACAGCGCCGCGCTGGTCACCGCGGCGTTCGAGCGGTTGCTGCCCCCGGTCACCTACCCCCCGGAGCACGGCACGACGCGCGAGCGGCTGATCGCCCTGCTGGACCGGATCGCGGTGTCGATCGAGGAGGCGCCACTGCACGTGACGGTCCTCGGCTGGCTGGCGATGGGGCCGGACGACGCGGAGAACGGCGACGGTGACACCACGTCACTGCGGCGGCGGGTCGTCGACCAGTACCGCACACCGCTCGACGCCCTGCTCGACAGCCCGGAGGTCCGGGCGGACCTCGGCGATCACGACAACACGCTGACGATGCTCCAGCTGGCCGGACCGCTGGTGTTCGCGCGCCTGGCCTCGCTCCCGCCTGTCAGCCGCGAGCAGCGGGTGCAGATCGTCGACGATTTCCTCGCGGCGCGGAAGGCCGACGCGACACCCGATCCCGCCGACGGGCAGGGGTGACAACCGGTGCGCGAGGGGGGACTTGAACCCCCACGTCCGAAGACACTGGAACCTAAATCCAGCGCGTCTGCCAGTTCCGCCACTCGCGCGTGCGCCTGTCAGCCTACGGCAGCCGACTCCCGTACCCCGACACGCTCCGCGGCGCCCGGACCCGTGCGCCGTCCCCGTCCGGTCCGGCCGCCGCGTGGGGCCCGTCACCTCGCCCGGAGCGGTCACGGATCCGCAGGTCAGGTACCGTCTGGGGTGTGGCACGAACTCGTCGGCGGCATCGGGTGGCAGTGATCGTGTTCGTCGCTGTCGCGGCGGGCGTCTGCCTGGCCCTGGGCTACTGGCAGTGGGACCGCTACGAGTCGGCGTCCGGCACAGGGCAGAACCTCGGCTACGCCCTCCAGTGGCCGCTGTTCGCCGCGTTCTGCGTCTACGGGTACCGGCGTTTCGTCAGGCTCGAGGACCAGCAGGCGGAGATCGCCGAACAGGACGACGCCGCCCGCCCCGACGGCGACGGCCCCGAGGCGCACGGGACGGCTGCGCCCGTCCACCGCCCGGAGGTGCCCGACGCCGGGCCGGGACGCCTGCAGCGGCTCCTGGGACGCACCGGCGCCCCAGCCGTCACCGAGATCCCCGAGGGACTCCTCCCGCAGCGCGCCGCCCCTGCACCGGCGCCGGCGCCCCGCGATTCCGCCGAGGACCGGACGCTCAGCGACTACAACGACTACCTCGCGCAGCTCGATGAGCGCGCCATGAAAGGACGCGGACGATGACCGAAGCCGAAGGCGCCGCACGCACCGCATCCGCCGCCGACGGCACGTCCGTCGACGGGCCGGAGTACGCGGAATCCCGCAAGATCCCCGGGGCCCTCCTGCGCTACCGGGTGCTCGCGTGGATCACCGGCATCTGGCTGCTCGCGCTGTGCGTCGAGCTCATCGCCACCTACGGGTTCGGGGTCGAGGGGCTGAGCTGGATCGCCGTCGCACACGGCTGGATCTACTTCGTCTACCTGATCATGACGCTGGATCTGGCGGTGCGCGTGCGCTGGCCGCTGGGCCGCAGCATCGGCACCCTGATCGCCGGGACCATCCCGTTCCTGTCGTTCTACGTCGAGCACATCCGCACCCGGCAGGTGAAGGAGCAGTTCGGACTGCGGTGACGCGCCGGCCGACACCCGTGCTGTCAGGCGCTGCGGGCGGGCGGAGTCCAGTGCGGGTCGCGCCCCATCCAGGCCACCAGGCGCTGCGTGGGCGTCGCGTCGCCCGGGGGCACCACTTCGGGGCCGAAGACGCCGGGGCCGCGCAGTACCTCCTCCGGCATCGGCTCGGCGAGGGCGTAGGCGAACGCGATCATGTCCTCGGGGATCTGCACGTCGAGCCCCGCGCTGCGGGTCAGGTCCCACCCGTGGACGAACAGGTCCACCGCGGGGAACGAAAGCCCCTCACGGATGCTGCGCGGACCTCGGGGAGAATCCACAACCCTGTCCAGATCGGCCCCCGGCACGGCGGCGCGGGCCGCGTCCGCCAGCGCCGACCACCACGTGACGGGATCGCCCTGCACCGCATCACCGGGGACCTCGACGGGATCCCAACCCGGTGCCTCGGCGCGCAGCAGCGCGGTGCCGAACCGCGTGGCCTGCCCCACGTGGCCGAGCAGGTCGATCGGACGCCATCCGGCGCACGGCGATTCACCGTCCCACCCGTCCGTCGGCACGGCTCCCACCGCTGTGGTGAAGAAATCCAGGCCCCGCATATAGGTCTCGTCCGCGTCCACCGCCATACGACGAAGCTCCCACACGCCCGCCGACGCCGCACACGTTTCGGCGCGATCTGGCCGTACGGGGATCAGGCGGAGCCCGCTCTCCGGCGCCCCTACTGCTGGGCTAGCGTGCGCAGGATCGGCACCAGCTGGGCCAGGGCGCGCGCACGGTGGGAGTCCGCGTCCTTCTCCTCCGCACTCATCTGGGCCGCAGTCCTGTGGTCGCCGGCGGGCACGAAGACGGGGTCGTAGCCGAAGCCGTTGGCTCCGCGCGGCTCACGGGCGATCGCACCATGCCACTCGCCGTGCACGGCGGTCTCGTTGACCTGCGGGCCCTCCTCGCCGTCCACGTACTCGTCGGTGGGCACCACCAGCGCGCAGCACGACACGAACGCGGCCTGCCTGCGCTCGTCGGGGACGTCCGACAACTGGGCGAGCAGCAGCGACGTATTGGCGGCGTCGTCCCCGTGTGCGCCGCTCCAGCGCGCGGACAGCACCCCGGGCATGCCGTTCAGTGCCGCCACGGTGAGGCCCGAGTCGTCCGCGATGCACGGCAGCGCCGTCGCCCGCGCCCCGTCCTGCGCCTTGACCAGGGCGTTCTCCTCGAATGTCGCGCCGGTCTCCGGGGTCTCGGGGTAGTCGACCACCTCGTCGAGCCCCACCACCTGCAGACCGGTGATGCGCGCGGCGGCGAGCACCCGCCGCAGCTCCTCGAGTTTCTTCGGATTGCGGCTGGCGACCAGGATCCGGCGCATCAGCCGCCGAACGCCTTCTTCTTCGCCGGGGCGGGCGGCTCCGGCAGCACGCCCGGGTAGGGCGCGGCGAGGGCCTCCCGCTGGAGCGCGAACAGCCGCTCGCACCCGGCGGTGGCCGAGTCCAGCATGGCGTCGAGGGTGGAACGGGCGAAGGTGGCGCCCTCACCGGTGCCCTGCACCTCCACCAGGGTGCCGGTGTCGGTGGCGACGACGTTCATGTCCACCTCTGCGCGCGAGTCCTCCTCGTAGGGCAGATCCAGGCGCACGCGCCCGTCGACCACCCCCACCGAGACCGCGGCGATCGCGCAGGACAGCGGCTGCGGATCGGTGAGTTTGCCCGCCGCCTCGAGATAGGTGATCGCATCGGTCAACGCCACGTACGCCCCGGTGATCGACGCGGTGCGGGTGCCGCCGTCCGCCTGCAGCACGTCGCAGTCGAGGGCGATGGTGTTCTCGCCGATGGCGGACAGGTCGATGCACGCGCGCAGTGCGCGGCCCACCAGGCGGCTGATTTCATGGGTCCGCCCGCCCACCTTGCCTCGCACCGATTCGCGCCGGCTGCGGGTGTGGGTGGAGGCCGGGAGCATCGCGTACTCGGCCGTGAGCCAACCGAGCCCGGAGCCGCGCCGCCACGGCGGCACGCCCTCTTCCACACTGGCCGTGCACATCACCCGCGTGCCGCCGAACTCGATCAGCACCGACCCCGCCGGGTGATCGGTGAAACCCCGCGTGATGGTGATGGGTCGCAGCTCGTCGTCGGCTCTGCCGTCCGTTCGCGTAGTCACAGTCACTCCCCGAGCCTATCGCCCGTCGGGACGCCCCTGCGCCGGGTCATCCGTGGGAGGCGAGCCGGCTGTCCGCGGCGGCGGTGATGTCCGCGACGAAGTCGGGAGCGACCGCGTCCACGGGCCCGTCGAATTCCGCGCGCGCCTCCGCCACCACTTCCTCCCGCGGGGTCCACGGCGGGATGTGGGTGAGCAGCAGCCGGCCGACCCCGGCGCGCGCGGCGATCCGTCCCGCTTCGGTGCCCGACAGGTGCAGCCCCGGCGGCCGGAGCTCGGGCGCGTGGGTCCACGACGCCTCGCACAGGAACACGTCGGCGCCGCGGGCCAGGGAGACCACCTCGTCACACATCGCGGTGTCACCGCTGTAGGCCAGCACGGCGCCGTCCGGGGCGGTGATCCGCAGCCCGAAGGATTCCGGCGGATGGCACACGCGCCGCGGGAGGACGGTGAGACGGCCGATGGTGACCGCGACGTCGTCCTTCCACGCGCGCAGATCGATCGTGTCGGACAGATCGTCCACCTCGCCGGCGACCTCCGCCGAGGCGACGCCCAGCCGGTGCGCGGAGTCCGACGGCCCGTACATCAGGGCCCGCCCCTGCGAGGCGCCCGGCCCGTACCGGCGCCACACCAACAGCCCGGGCACGTCCAGGCAATGGTCCGCATGCAGATGGCTGAGCAGCACGACGGCCTCGCGCGGGTCCGCGTGCCGCTGCAATGCGCCCAGCACTCCGCCGCCGAAGTCCAGCACCACCGGCGGCGTGCCCGCGGCCGTGACGAGGTACCCGGAGGCCGGGGAATCCGGTCCGGTCACGCTGCCGGAGCAGCCCAGTACGGTCAACCGCATGGCGGACATCGTGCCATGACCTCCTGCCGCGTGCCCAACACCCTCGCGCCCGACCTTGCCCCGCCGGCGTTGCCGGCCCGGTCGCCGCCGCGTCTCCGGTCGACGTTACACGTGCGCAACAGCGGTGAGCGCCGGTCCGAGAAAGCGCTCGGCGAGCCGCGCGAACTGGTCCGGGTCCCCCGTCGCGAGGAACTCCCGGCGGGGCGGCGCGCCGCCATGCGGACGCAGCAGGTCGCCCTCCGTCAGCACGCGCAGCACATCCTTGGCGGTCTCTTCCGCGCTGGAAACCAGGGCGACCTCGTCGCCCATCGCCAGCTGGATGATCCCCGACAGCAGCGGGTAGTGGGTGCAGCCGAGCACCAGCGTGTCCACGTCCGCCTCCTGCAGCGGCGCCAGGTACGACTGCGCCAGCCCCAGCACCTGCCGTCCGCTGGTGACGCCGCGTTCGACGAAGTCGACGAAACGCGGGCAGGCCACCGAGGTGATCGTGGCGTCGCGGGCCGCGGCGAAGCTGTCCTCATACGCGCGCGAGGCGATGGTGGCGGCAGTGCCGATGACACCGATCCGCCCGGTGCGTGTGGTGGCGACCGCCCGGCGCACCGCCGGCAGCACCACCTCCACCACCGGTACCGGGTACCGCTCGCGGGCATCCCGCAGACATGCCGCCGACGCCGTGTTGCACGCGATCACGAGCGCCTTCACGCCGCGGTCCACCAGGTCGTCGGCCACCGCGAGTGCGTGGCGCCGCACCTCCGGGATGGCCAGGGGGCCGTAGGGGCCGTTCTCCGTGTCGCCGACGTAGCGGATGTGCTCATCGGGCAGCTGGTCGATGATCGCGCGCGCCACCGTCAGCCCGCCCACGCCCGAGTCGAAGACCCCGATGGCGCCCTCCGCCGACGCTCCCGCTCCGTCCGTTCCGCCGATGCTCACGCCTTGATACTGCCCTGCGCCCGGCCTTCGCCGCCGCGCGGGTCGCGTCCCAGCAGCCAGGCGGCGAGGAGCCCGCCCGCCGCACCGAACAGGTGGCCGCGCCAGGACACGTGCGGGGACGAGGGCACGATCCCCCACAGCAGCGAGCCGTACGCGATGAGGATCAGCACGCCGACGACGATGTCCGCCCAGTGCCGTGTGAACACACCGCGCGCCAGCAGGTACACCAGCCAGCCGAACACGATCACGGACGCGCCGGCCACCACCGTGTGCCCGGCGCCGAACAGCCACACGCCCGCCCCGCCGACGATCCACACGATCGCGGTCACCGCCGCAGCCCGCCCGACGCCGGAGAGCGCGAGCACATAGCCGAGCACCAGCAGCGGCAGAGTGTTGGCCAGCAGATGGGGCCAGCCGAAGTGCAGCAGCGGCGCGAAGACGATCCCCCACAGCCCGTCGACCGTGCGCGGCTCGATGCCCAGGCTGTCGAGCCGCCCGCTCATCAGCCAGTCGATGAACTCGAGCACGTACAGCACGCCGACGTACCCCAGCACCGCGATGCCGGCCGCCTTCCACCTCGGCACCGGGCGTGGCGGCGGCGCGGACGGCCCTGGCGTCGGCATCGGACCGTTCACTCCACCACCGCCCGGTACGAGGGCACGCCCGCCACGCTCTCGGCCGCGAGCACCGCGTGCACCACCGCGCGCTCGACGCAGTCCGCGACCGGCCCGCACAGCGCGGCCAGCATCGGAAGCCCGGCCGGCATCGCCTCGGGAACCGCCTGTGCCGGGGCCTGGGAGGCGCCGGCGTGCGCAGCGTCGTGC
>CAYVJJ010000057.1:0-6158 GCA_964451655.1 uncultured Mycobacteriaceae bacterium
GGCTCGCCGCGCAGCCCAAGTACATCGCCGCCGGCCAGCCGTGGATCGACCCGCGTATCACCGGGCACGTCGGTGCGCTCGCCGACCCGGCCACCGCGCTCGCCCGGGTGGATGCGCGGCCGCAGGGGTTGCCGTGGCAGGAGCCCGACCCGGAGTGGGAGTCCAGCGGACGCGTGGACCTGGAGACCGCCATCGACACCGAGGGGCGGCGCACCGACACGCGCAGCGACCTGGGCAGCGCCTTCGGCGACTGGGACACGGTGCGCGAGCAGGTGCTGGCGCTCGACCATGCGCGTGACGGGGCGCCCGAGCGTCTCGACACCGACGTGCTCACCGCTCTGCGGCATGCCGAGGCCGATCCGGCCGGGTGCAGCCGCGAGGACTACGTGGCGCTGGCGAACGCGGAGGGCGCGGGGCTGGAGGCCATGGTGGCGCTGGCCGATTCGCTGCGCCGCGACACCGTGGGCGACGACGTCACCTACATCGTCAACCGCAACATCAACTTCACCAACATCTGCTACACGGGGTGCCGGTTCTGCGCGTTCGCGCAGCGCAAGGGCGACGCCGACGCGTTCACCCTGTCCGCGGACGAGGTGGCGGACCGGGCCTGGGAGGCGCACGTCGCGGGCGCCACCGAGGTGTGCATGCAGGGCGGGATCGACCCCGAGCTGCCGGTCACCGGCTACGCCGACCTGGTGCGCGCGGTGAAGGCGCGGGTGCCGCAGATGCACGTGCACGCCTTCAGCCCCATGGAGGTCGTCAACGGCGCCTCGCGCGGCGGCGAGAGCGTGCGCGAGTGGCTCACCGCCCTCAAAGAGGCGGGCCTGGACACCATTCCGGGCACCGCGGCCGAGATCCTCGACGACGAGGTGCGCTGGGTGCTCACCAAGGGCAAGCTGCCCACCGCCGAGTGGATCGACGTGATCACCACCGCGCACGAGGTGGGGCTGCCGTCGAGCTCGACGATGATGTACGGGCACGTCGACTCCCCGCACCACTGGGTGGGGCATCTCGAGGTGATCCGCG
Organism: uncultured Mycobacteriaceae bacterium; assembly: GCA_964451655.1. Taxonomy (GTDB): domain Bacteria; phylum Actinomycetota; class Actinomycetes; order Mycobacteriales; family Mycobacteriaceae; genus Tomitella. The sequence goes on from CAYVJJ010000057.1 coordinate 1,027, forward strand.
GAATCCAGGACCGCACCGGCGGGTTCACCGAGTTCGTCCTGCTGCCGTTCGTGCACCAGTCGTCGCCGCTGTACCTGGCGGGGGCCTCCCGGCCCGGTCCGACGATGCGGGAGAACCGCGCCGCGCACGCGCTGGCGCGGATCATGCTGCACGGGCGGATCGCCAACATCCAGACCAGCTGGGTGAAGCTCGGCATCGAGGGCACGCAGGCGATGCTGCAGGGCGGTGCCAACGACCTGGGCGGCACCCTGATGGAGGAGACGATCTCGCGCATGGCCGGCTCCACCAACGGCTCGGAGAAGTCGGCCGCCGAGCTGCACGCGATGGCCGCGGGTATCGGCCGTCCGGCGCGTCAGCGCACCACGCTCTACGAGCCGGTGGCGGCTCCGGTGGGCGTGAGTGCACCCTGAACGGGGGCGCTGACGGCGGCGGCGTCATAATCGACGGTGGCCGCCCACCGCTTGCGGCGGCCGCTCGATGAAAGGGAGGGCTCACGGCAGTGACCTACGTGATCGCAGAACCATGTGTCGATGTGTTGGACCGTGCGTGCGTCGAGGAATGCCCCGTGGACTGCATCTACGAGGGCAAGCGCATGCTCTACATCCAGCCCGACGAGTGCGTCGACTGCGGAGCGTGCGAGCCCGTGTGTCCGGTGGAGGCGATCTTCTACGAGGACGACGTCCCCGACGAGTGGGAGCGCTACACCGCCGCCAACGAGGACTTCTTCGATTCCCTCGGCTCCCCGGGCGGCGCATCCAAGGTGGGCGTGACCGACCACGACCCGGACTGGATCAAGGCGCTCCCGCCCATGGGCGAGGAATGAGCCGGTGCGCACGCCGCTGACGGGGACGCTCCCCGGGTTCCCCTGGGACACCCTCGCCGAGGCGAAGGCCACCGCACGCGCGCACCCGGACGGGATCGCGGACCTGTCGGTGGGCACCCCGGTGGACCCGGTGGCGCCCGTCATCCGCGAGGCCCTCGCCTCGGTGGCGGAGGTGCCCGGCTACCCGACGACGGCCGGCACCCCGCAATTGCAGGAGGCCGCCGTCGGTGCGCTGCGCCGGCGCTTCGGCGTCGGGGCCGGCGACGGCGGACCGCACATCGCGATGGTGCCGGCCGTCGGCACCAAGGAGATGATCGCCGCGCTGCCTTCGCACCTGGGCATGGGGTCCACGGACACGATCGTGATCCCGGAGCTGGCCTACCCCACTTACGAGGTGGGCGCCCTGCTGGCGGGCGCGCGCCCGGTGCGGGCGGACGGCACCGCCCAGCTGGGGCCCGCCCCGGTGTCGATGATCTTCCTGAACTCGCCCGCCAACCCCAGCGGGAAGATCCTCGGGGTGCCGCACCTGCGCAAGGTCGTGGACTGGGCGCGCCGGCGCGGGGCCATCGTCGTGTCCGACGAGTGCTACCTGGGCCTGGCCTGGGACGACGAGGCGGTGTCGATCCTCGACGAGCGGGTGCATGACGGCGACGTGTCGGGCCTGATCGCGGTGCACTCGCTGTCGAAGACGTCGAGCCTGGCCAGCTACCGCGCCGGCTTCGCGGCCGGGGATCCGGCACTGCTCGGGGAGTTGCTGGAGGTACGCAAGCACGCGGGCCTGATGCTGCCGCTGCCGGTGCAGGCGGCGATGACGGCGGCGCTGTCCGACGACGAGCACGAGGCGGCCCAGCGCGAGCGGTACCGGCGGCGCCGGGAGACCCTCCGCCCCGCGGTGGAGAAGGCGGGCTTCCGCATCGACGACTCGGCGGGCGGGCTGTACCTGTGGGCGACGCGGGACGAGCCGTGCCGTGCGACGGTCGACGCTCTGGCCCGGCTGGGCATCCTGGTGGCGCCGGGGGATTTCTACGGACCCCGCGGCGCGCGGCACGTGCGGATCGCGCTCACCGCGTCCGATGAGCGGATCGCGGCCGCCGCGAACCGGCTGGCCGCCGCCGCTTAGGCTGGCGCGTATGGATGTCCAGGAGACCACGCGGCGGCTGCGTTCCGCTCTGCCGGGCCCGGCGCAGGTGCTGCGTTTCCGCGACGGCGCCCGGGACGAGCAGCCCGGGTCCGCCGCACCCGACGAGGTCGCGATGCTCGTGGCGGACGGGGCACCGGCGCGCGGGTTCACCTCCTACAGCACGGTCGACATGGCGCGGTTCCCCACGAACGTCGCCGACGACCGGGGCCGGCCTGTGGCCACCGAGCTCATCACGGCGGGCCGCACCGGCCAGCGCGCATTCTCCGACGTGCTGGCGGCCTGCGCGTTCGCGGTGGCCGGCGGGTCGCTGCACGTGACGCCGCTGTCGATGATCCCGGACGCCGTCGGAGCCTCCGCCCCCGGGCACACGATGCGGCACGTGCTGCTGGTGCCCCCGTTCCTGTGGCCGGAGCTGCAGATCGTGGTTGAGGAGGATGCCGGGACCGAGGATGCCGGGGTCGAGGATGCCGGGACCGAGGAGGAGACCGGGGCCGACGACCCCGGGCGGGTCACGACGTGGCTGCAGGCTGTCCCGATCTCCGACGAGGAGTTCCGCTACGCCTCCGATCACGGCGCGCAGTCGCTGTTCGACCGCCTCGAGCGCGCCGGGGCCGACGTGTCGGACCTCGACCGCGCCTCGGTGATCTGACTGCCCGCGGCGGGGCCCGTGCGCTCCGAGGCGTGCGCGGCGGCCCCGTCTCCGCACGCGGTCAGTCGATGTCTCCGCGCCCGGTCAGTCGATCCGCACGCGCAGGATCCGGCCGCCGCGGCGGGCCCGCGCCTCCTCGGGCCGCCAGTCCGGCGACGAGCACACGAACAGCTCTCCGGCGCCCGATGCCGTGGGGCGGAACGCGACGGCGTAGGGGTCCGGAGCGGCGATGCGCCGGTCGACCGCGCCGTCTGCGGCGACCCGCAGCACCTCTCCGCTGAACGGGGATGCGACCCAGACGTTGTCGTCGGGGTCGACGGCGATGCCGTCCGGCATCACACCGGGCCCGAACACGCAGAACGTGCGGCGCGCGCCGAGCTCGCCGCCGGCTCCGACGGAGAAGGCGCTGAGGCGCCCGGGCTCCGAGCGGGTCTCGGCGACGAGCAGCGTGCGCCCACCGGCCGTCGCGCCGATGCCGTTGGCGAACTGCAGACCGTCGGCGGCCGCGGTGACGGTGCCGTCGGGGTCCACGCGCAGCAGCGGCGCGGGCCGTGGGGGCGAGGGCGGCGCGGAGTCGTCGCCGTAGTCGCCGACGTAGGCCCGCCCCGCGCCGTCGACGTACATGTCGTTGAGCTGCCACAGTGCCGATCCCGAGAGGTCGGCGTGGCACACCAGCGTCCCGTCGTGCTCGCGCCGGCGGACGGTCAGGTCGGTGCCGGACGCGATCAGCAGCCGGCCGTCGGGGAGGAACCCGAGCCCGGACGGTGCGGTGCCGAGTGCGGCGACGACGTCCCTGTCTCCCGTATCCGGGTCGAGCCGGAGGACCTCGCCGGCGTGCACGTCGGAGAACCAGAGGGCACCGTCATGCCATCGTGCGCCCTCGGGGAAGCACAGTCCGTCGGCGACGGTCTCCGGGCCGGTGTGCGGTGTCGCGGTGCTCATGGCACCAGTGTCGCCCCGAGGCCCCGGTGGGTGCACGACGCCGTCCCGTCCGCCGGCGCAGGCGATAGCGTGGGGCCCATGACGGACGACGGCGGAACAGTGACCGTGGGTGCGGCGCCGTGGCGCCCGCTGGGCGCCCCGGCGGGCGGCGACGACCCGGACACGCTGATCATCGGCGGGGACCGCTTCTCCCGCGCCGAGCTGTACGCGGCGGCCACCGCGGTGGCCGAGCGCGTCGCGGGCGCGGGCCGGGTGGCGGTGTTCGCGCGCCCCACTGCGCAGACGGTGCTCGCGGTACTGGGCGGGCTCATCGCGGGCGTCACCGTCGTCCCGGTGCCGCCGGACTCCGGGCCGGCGGAGATCGCCCACATCCTCACCGACTCCGGGGCCCGCGCCTGGCTGGGGCCGGGGCCGGACGGGCGTGCGGAGGGAGCGTCGGACGACGGCGGAGACGGCCCGGGGGAGGAGTCCGTGCCGGCGCTGCCGGTGGTGCCCGTGCGCCTGCACGCCCGCTCGTGGCACACGCTCCCGCACCCGGATCCGGCCTCCGCGGCGCTGATCATCTACACCTCCGGCACCACCGGCGCACCCAAGGGGGTGGTGCTCAGCCACCGCACCATCGCCGCCGGCCTGGACGGCCTGGCCGAGGCCTGGCAGTGGACCCGCGAGGACGTGCTGGTGCACGGCCTGCCGCTGTTCCACGTGCACGGGCTGGTGCTGGGCATCCTCGGTCCCCTGCGCCGCGGTGGCCGGGTGATCCACACGGTCCGGCCGACCCCGGAGAACTACGCCGCGCACCGTGGGTCGATGTATTTCGGCGTCCCCACCGTGTGGAGCCGCATCGCCGCCGACGAGGACGCCGCCCGCGCCCTGTCCCACGCGCGGCTGCTGGTCTCCGGCAGCGCGCCGCTGCCGGTGCCGGTCTTCGAGCGGCTCCGGGCGCTCACCGGCCAGGCGCCGGTGGAGCGGTACGGGATGTCGGAGACCCTGATCACCCTGTCCACGCGCGCCGACGGGGCGCGGCGCCCCGGCTGGGTGGGCCTGCCCATCGCGGGTGTCGAGTCACGCCTGCGCGACGAGGACGGCCGGGATGTCCCGCACGACGGTGAATCGATCGGGGGCCTGCAGATCAGGGGCGCCACGCTCTTCGACGGCTACCTGGGGCGGCCGGATGCCACCGCCGCCGAGTTCACCGACGACGGCTGGTTCCGCACAGGCGACGTCGCCTGCATCGACGCGGGCGGATTCCACCGCATCGTGGGCCGGGCGTCGACCGATCTGATCAAGTCCGGCGGCTACCGGGTCGGCGCCGGCGAGGTGGAGGCGGCCGTCGCCGGACACCCGGACGTGGCCGAGGTGGCGGTGGTCGGCGTGCCCGACGAGGACCTGGGTCAGCGCATCGTCGCCTGCGTGGTGGCGCGCGGCCCCGACGCGGCCGCCCGGCTCCGCGCCGACGGCGGGGAGTCGGTGATCGGGACCGTGGCGTCGGCGCTGTCGGTGCACAAACGTCCGCGTGAGATCCGGGTGGTCGACGCTCTTCCGCGCAACGCGATGGGGAAGGTGCAGAAGAAGCGGCT